>NZ_JBPCOU010000036.1:0-23688 GCF_050999895.1 Methyloceanibacter sp.
CGTGCAGACGCTGCTGATCTCCTGCTATTCCTTCACCGCGCTCGCCAAGCGGGCCGAGGCGCTGATGCCGAATGGCGGCTCGCTCCTCACTCTCACCTATTATGGCGCCGAGAAGGTGATGCCGCACTACAACGTCATGGGGGTGGCAAAGGCCGCGCTCGAAGCAAGCGTCCGGTATCTTGCCTCGGATCTGGGCAAAGGCGGCATCCGCGTCAACGCCATCTCCGCCGGGCCGATCAAGACGCTGGCAGCATCCGGCATCGCCGACTTCCGCTACATCTTGAAATGGAACGAGAACAACGCGCCGTTAAAGCGCACCGTCTCCATCGAGGAGGTCGGCGGCGGCGCGCTCTACTTGCTGTCCGACCTCGGGCGCGGCGTGACCGGAGAAGTCCTGCATATCGACGCCGGCTACCACGTCATCGGCATGAAGAGCGTCGAGTCGCCCGATATCGCGGTGGGCAAAGAGTAGGCTCCTTAGCAGGGGTCACCGGCGAAACCCGGGGTCCATAATGCAGGTTCCACACATTTTGCTCCTGGATTCCGGCTTCCGCCGGAATGACGAAAGAGTTTGTTGCGAACTCGGCGCTATCCTCGCTCACCTGGACGCCATTCACCCACGCTCCTAAAAGAAGCCATGTCGCACAACACGTTCGGTCACCTTTTCCGCATGACGACCTGGGGCGAAAGCCACGGGCCGGCGATCGGCTGCGTGGTCGATGGCTGCCCTCCCGGCATCCCCATCTCCGAAGACGAGATCCAGACCTATCTCGACAAGCGCCGGCCCGGCCAGTCGCGCTACACAACGCAGAGGCAGGAGCCGGACCAGGTCCGCATCCTCTCCGGCGTCTTCACCGACGAGAGCGGGGTGCAGGTAACGACCGGCACGCCGCTCGCGCTCGAGATCGCGAATATGGATGCGCGCTCCAAGGACTATGGCGACATCAAAGACAAATACCGCCCGGGGCATGCTGACTTCACCTATCGCGCCAAATATGGCGTGCGGGACTGGCGCGGCTCGGGCCGTGCGAGCGCGCGCGAGACGGCGTCGCGGGTGGCGGCCGGCGCCATCGCGCGCAAGGTCGTGCCGGGCATGAAGGTACGCGGGGCGCTGGTGCAGGTTGGGCCGCATAAGGTCGATCGCGCGAACTGGGACTGGGCCGAGATCGACCGCAATCCATTCTTCTGCCCGGATGCCAAGGCTGCTGCTCTCTGGGCTGAGTTCCTTGATGGCGTGCGCAAGAGTGGCTCGTCGGTTGGCGCCGTGATCGAGGTTGTCGGCGACGGTGTGCCTGCGGGGCTCGGCGCGCCGATCTACGCCAAACTCGATCAGGACATCGCCTCCGGCCTTATGAGCATCAATGCCGTGAAGGGCGTGGAGATCGGTGCGGGCTTTGCGTCGGCCTCTCTCTCCGGCGAGGACAATGCCGACGAGATGCGCATGGGCAGAGACGGCACGCCTGAATTTCTTTCCAACAATGCCGGCGGCATCTTGGGCGGTATCTCGACGGGGCAGCCCATCGTGGCGCGTTTCGCTGTGAAGCCGACCTCTTCGATCCTCATGGCGCGGCGTACCGTGGATACCAATGGCAACGACACCGACGTCTCGACCAAGGGCCGGCACGACCCATGCGTGGGCATCCGCGCCGTGCCGATCGGCGAGGCCATGCTCGCGATCGTTTTAGCCGACCATTACCTCCGCCATCGCGGGCAGACGGGCCAGGGCTAGCGCCGGGTCAACCGTCGCGCCGCGCGGCGAGGAGAAATTCCTGGTTGCCGCTGCCGCCGCGAATCGGAGAGGCGATCCCGCCAAGCACGGTCCATCCCTTCTGTTCGCCGATAAAATCCCGCACCCGGGCCAGCGCCCTGTCGCGGTCGGCCTGATCCCGCACCACGCCGCCTTTGCCGACCGCCTCGCGGCCTGCCTCGAATTGGGGCTTCACCAGCGCCACCAGCCAGGCGCCGGGTGCGGCAAGTCGAAACGCCGCGGGTAGCGCTTGCGTGAGGCTGATGAAGCTCACATCGGCGACGATGGCTCCGATCTCCGCCGGGATGGAGCATTGATCCAGGTGGCGGGCGTCCATCCCTTCCAGCGAGACCACGCGGCTTTTGGCGGCAAGGCGCGGGTGGAGCTGACCAGGCGCGACATCCACGGCATAGATTCTAGCCGCCCCCCGCGCGAGCAGGACGTCGGTGAACCCGCCCGTAGACGCGCCAAGATCAAGCGCCACGCGATCCGTAGGGTCCAATCCGAAGGCCTCCAGCGCCGCTGCGAGCTTCAGCCCACCGCGGGAGACGTAAGGAGAAGCGTCTGCTGCGACGGCGAGATCCGCCTCGGGCCCCACGAGCGTGCCGGGCTTTGCCGCCGGCCCCCCGTTGACACTGACGCAGCCACGGCGGACAAGGTCGGCGGCCTGGGAACGGGACGGCGCCAGCCCGCGTTCCACTAGACCTGATCGAGCCGTTTTTTTTGTAGATGGGCAAATAAGGTTCTCATATGCTTCGGCCGCGACGGGAGATCCCGCGCGGCGGATGCCGAGCCGGGAGCGGCCGGCACCCGCCACCTTTATACTGCGAAGCGCCCCGCTCGGCGCGCACTCGCGGAGGCCTCGTGAACGACGGTCCGACGGCTTATCTTACCGAAAAATGCGACGTCCAAAATCATGACTCAGTCCGCGGCAAGGCGGTGTTCGCCCGGGAAGCAATTGCTCCCGGCGAGGTCGTCGCCGTGTGGAGCGGCTGCATCGTGCACGCGCACGCGCTGGACGAATTGCCGCCTGAGATCAGGAGCCATACCGTTCAGATCGAGGAGGATCTTTATCTCGCCTCGCTGACGGCGGATGAAGCTCCGGATTTCATCAATCACAGCTGCGATCCCAATTGCGGCCTCGACGGACAGATCACGATCATTGCCTTGCGGCATATTCTTCCCGGCGAGCAGGTCAGCATCGACTACGCCATGTGCGATGGGTCGCCTTACGACGAATTCGACTGCGGCTGCGGCTCGCATGTCTGCCGCCGCCGGGTGACGGGTGACGATTGGCGCAATCCCGCCTTGTGGGCTCGCTATGCCGGTCACTTCTCGCCTTATCTTCAACGCCGCATCGATGCTTTGCAGTCAGCACTGCCGCGCCGGTTCAGACGGCGGCGTAACGTTGAGACCGTGGCCCGCGAGACCAGCGGCGCTTCGGCCTGATCGGGGGAGCAGACCGATGCTCATGATCGACACCTATGTTTCGCACAGTCCCATTCAGGGCTTCGGCGTGTTTGCCGCTGAGCCTGTGGCGCGCGGACACATGCTCTGGCTGCTCAACCCGCGATTCGACGTCTTCATCGCGGAGAGCGAGATCGAAACGTTGCCGCCGCATATGCGCGAATACCTCGCGCGGTACGCTTATCCACACATGGATCGTCCTGGCGTGCTTGTGCTCGATAGCGACAACGGCAAATACATGAATCACAGCGAGACGCCGAACACGGACTTCCGCATCTTCGATCGCGGCTTCGCGATCGTCGATATTGCCGCCGGTGACGAGATCACCTGCAACTATTTCGAGTTCGATCCGACCTTCCGGGGCTTCTTCACAGGCCCGGAGGCCCTGGCAGCTCCGTCGAACGGTAATGGCGCGGCGCGCTGCGCTAGTCGTCGAAGATCCACGAAGGCGCCCCTAAGCCCTGGTTAAGCAAGAGTTTTGCCGCCGCGCACGGTCCGCGTCGCCGTGATAGTTTGCGCCCATTGCAACCCAATCGGCCTTGAAAGCATTGCGATGACGATGATTCAGAACAAAGCCTGTCTCCTCGCATCCCTCGCCCTTGCCGCCGCGGTGCCCGCCACCTTCGCGCAAGGCGAAGAGGCGCTGATCTGGACCG
Organism: Methyloceanibacter sp.; assembly: GCF_050999895.1. Taxonomy (GTDB): domain Bacteria; phylum Pseudomonadota; class Alphaproteobacteria; order Rhizobiales; family Methyloligellaceae; genus Methyloceanibacter. The sequence continues at coordinate 3,871 of NZ_JBPCOU010000036.1, forward strand.
AAAAAAGCGACGGCAATTCCGTGTCGCTTGCCTATGGCTCGCTCGACTCCGCCAAGAACCCGGTCTTCTTACTGTCCTGCTTCAATGAAATGGATGTCGTGGTGCTCAACATCTTCGGCGTGATCGAAGGCAAGCGGCCCGGGCAAGCTCTCACCATCGAGCTTTCGGCGGGAAGCGAGACGCTGTCGGTCGCGGGCGAATCTTCGATCGACCGCAAAACGAGCTCGATGTTCGCCGAATCCGGCGAGGTCCCGCCTGAGCCCATTCTCACGGTGCTGCGTTCGCCCGGACCTGTGACGGTCAAGCTCGGATTTACGACCAAGACGTTGTCGGACGCCGGACGCGAAGCCGCCGTCACCCAATTCGCCAAAGATTGCAAGCTTGACTAAGGACGCGCGCGCGGCCGCGCTTAAGCGAGCCGTACGATCTCGGCGCCCGCCGCATCCCTGCCCAAGGCCGCAAAGACGGTCGCGGCGATGCCTGCGGCGTCGAGCGCGGCCTCTGCATACATAGCGGCAGGCTTGTTCTGCTCGATGAAGCGGTCCGGCAGCGTCATGGTGCGGATCTTCAGGCCGCGGTCGAGCAGGCCTTCGCGCGCCAGCGCATGCAGCACCTGCGCACCGAATCCGCCGCTCGAGCCCTCCTCGACGGTCACCAGCACCTCGTGATGCGCTGCGAGCTGGCGCAGCAGCCCCAGATCGAGGGGCTTTGCGAAGCGCGCATCGGCGACCGTGGTTGAGAGACCAAAGCCCGCGAGCTGCTCGCTCGCAGCCATGCACTCAGGCAGCCTCGCGCCGAAGGAAAGCAGCGCCACGGTCGAACCCTCGCGCAGGATGCGGCCTTTGCCGATCTCAAGCGGCGTGCCGCGCTGCGGAAATACGAGGCCGGTCCCATCGCCGCGCGGATAGCGGAACGCGGACGGCGTATCGTCGATCGCGGCGGCGGTCGCAACCATATGCACAAGCTCCACCTCGTCGCTCGCGGCCATGATCACCATGCCCGGCAAGCAGGACAGATAGGCGACGTCGAAGGCGCCGGCATGGGTGGGGCCATCGGCGCCCACGAGCCCCGCGCGGTCGATGGCGAAGCGCACCGGCAGCTTCTGGATCGTGACGTCATGCACGACCTGATCGTAGGCGCGTTGGAGGAAGGTCGAGTAAATGGCCGCGAAAGGCTTATAGCCCTCGGCCGCAAGGCCTGCGGCGAACGTGACCGCGTGCTGCTCGGCGATGCCGACATCGAAAGTGCGCGCAGGGAAGATCTCGGCGAAGCGGTCGAGGCCGGTGCCGGAGGGCATCGCGGCGGTGATGGCGACGATCTTGTCATCGGCGCGCGCTTCCTCGATCAGCGCATCGGCGAAGACGGACGTATAGGTCGGCGGTGAAGATGCCGGCTTTTCCTGCGCGCCAGTGACGACGTTGAAGCGCCCGACGCCGTGAAACTTGTCGGCGGAAATCTCAGCGGGCTCGTAGCCCTTCCCTTTCTGGGTGACGACATGCACGAGCACCGGCCCATTCTTCATGTCGCGCACATTGCGCAGCACAGGCAGCAGATGATCGAGATTATGTCCGTCGATGGGGCCGACATAATAGAAGCCGAGCTCCTCGAACAGCGTGCCGCCGGTCCAAAAGCCGCGGGTGAATTCTTCGGCGCGCGCCGCACGGCGCTGCCAGCGCGTCGGCAGAAGATTGTGCGCAAGCTCCTTCGCCCAGCGCCGCAGCCGGCGATAGGTGCCGCCAGAGATCAGCCGCGCCAGATAGGCGCTCATGGCGCCGACCGGGGGCGCGATCGACATGTCGTTGTCGTTGAGCACGACGATCAGGCGCGAATCCATCGCGCCCGCATTGTTCATCGCCTCATATGCCATGCCGGCGCTCATGGCGCCGTCGCCGATCACGGCAATGACTTTATGGGTGTCGCCGGCAAGATCGCGGGCGACCGCCATGCCAAGCCCCGCCGAGATCGATGTAGAGGAATGGCCGGCGCCGAAGCTGTCATAGTCGCTTTCTGCCCGCTTACAGAAGCCCGAAAGACCCTCAGGCTGGCGCAGCGTGCGGATGCGGTCGCGGCGTCCGGTCAGGATCTTGTGCGGATAGGATTGATGGCCGACATCCCAGATCACCTTGTCGCGCGGCGTATCGAAGACTTTATGCAGCGCGATGGTGAGCTCGATCACGCCGAGGCCAGCGCCGAGATGGCCGCCAGTCACCGAAACCGCGGAAATGGTCTCTTGCCGGAGTTCCTCGGCAAGCTGCCGCAGGTCGTGATCGTCCAGCCCGCGCAGGTCCTCTGGCGTGTGCACGCGGTCGAGCAGCGGTGTAGGAGTTACGGCGGTCATTGCCTCACTTGGGGAAGCTGACGAGAGGGGCAAGGTCGCACCCTGCGGCAGCTTTATCGACCCAGGCCCAAGGTTTCAACTACCCTCGCATTTCGGCCGGAGCGTGTCTTAAAGCCATGAAAAGAGCCGGATTCATCCAAGACCTGCCAATCCCGCCGCAGGGCCGGCTCCCGTTTCCACTCCTCGTGGCGCGGCAGATCGCCAATCCGATTGCGGCCTGGGGCACCGATTTCTTCGAACAACCCTCCATTTTTTATCGCTGGCTGGGGATCGAAACCGCTTTCATCATGGACCCGGACCTGATTCAAGCCGTCCTCCTCGCCGACAGCGACCGCTACTCTAAACAGTCGCTTTATGACGATGTGCTCGGGGACGCGATCGGCGGCGGCCTCCTCTCCGCGGAGGGCGAGGATTGGCGCTGGCAGCGCCGTCTCGCCGCGCCCTTGTTCCGCGCCGAGGAGATGCTCAACTTCACGCTGGCCTTCGGGCGTGCCTGCGCGGCGCCGTTGCGGCGCTGGGGCGAGGCGCGGCCGGGCGCGGAGTAGCCTATCGACCGCGACATGACGAGCGCGGCCTTGCATGCGCTGCAAGATACGGTTCTCGGCGCAAATCTCGCAGAGAAAGACCGGCATGTCATCGAGCAAGCCGGATCGGCGTTCCTCGCGGAGTCGGCGTGGAAGCTCGCGCTGACTATCCTGCATATGCCGCGCTTCACACCGCATCCGGGCTTCTTGCGCATGCGCCGCGCGGGACACGCATTGCGCGAAGCGTCGCGACGCTGGCGACGGCGAGGAACGCGGCGACCTTATCTCGCGCCTCATCGCCGCGCGCGATCCTTCCAAGGGTCAGGCGATGCCCGACCGCCTCATCGTCGACAATGTCGTGACCTTCCTCATGGCGGGACACGAGACGATCGCCCAAGCGTTGACCTGGACGCTCTATCTGCTGGCGCTGTTTCCTGAATGGCAGGAGCGTGCCCGCGAGGAGGTGCTAAAGGTTACAGGCGGGGCTCCCATCACGAGCGAGCATGTGCAGCAGTTGAGCCTGCTGGAAGCGATCTCCCAGGAAGCGATGCGGCTTTATCCGCCGGCGCCAAGCGACGCTGCTGGCCAGTGCGCGTTTCGGGCTCCCGGAGGGCGAGGTGCCGGTACCCTTCGCACGCGTGACGCTCCGTCCCAGAGGCGGGCTCAGGCTCAAAGTCACAATGCTCGGCTAGCCGTCCGCTAGTCCTCGACGTCGAGAGGCTCTGTGCCGGTGGCCTGGCCGTTCTGGTTGAGGGAGATCTTTTCGACCTTGGCTTCAGCCTTGCACAGAAGGCCGTCGCAATGGATCTTCAAGGCCTCGCCGCGCTCGTAGATCAGGATCGAGGCTTCGAGCTCGACATCGCCCTTCTCGAGACGATCGACGATGGTTTCGAGCTCCTTCAGGGCTTGCTCGAAGCTCATCGCGTTAATGTCGGTGTGATCTGGTTCCTGGGCCATGGGCGAGGCTTAGCCCGTTCCGGCGGTATCGATCAAGAGGCGGCCGCCATCAGAACCTGCACATGGACCGCGGTCGACCGCCCCAGCGCGCCGAGGTCATAGCCGCCTTCCAGAGTCGACACGAGCTTGCCGCCTGTATGCTTCGCGGCCTCCTCCAGGAGCTTGTCGGTGACCCAGGCGAAGTCCTCTTCCTCGAGCCGGAGCTGCGCCAGCGGGTCCATGCGGTGCGCGTCGAAGCCCGCGGAGACAAGAATGAAGTCCGGCGAAAAATCGTTCAGCGCCGGCAGGATGCGCGAGCGGAACGCGTCACGGAATTTCTCGCCATCGTCGCCCGGCCGCAGCGGCGCATTGAAGATATTGCCGACGCCGGTCTCGCTTAAATCGCCGGTACCGGGGAAGAGCGGCATCTGATGGGTTGAGCCGTAAAACAGGTTCTTGTCGGTTTCGAAGGCGGCCTGGGTGCCGTTGCCGTGATGGACGTCGAAATCGATAACCGCGACGCGCTCCGCGCCATGGGCGGCGCGGGCATGCAGAGCGGCGATGGCGACGGTGTTGAAGAAGCAAAATCCCATGGCGCGGGAGGGCTCGGCATGGTGCCCCGGCGGTCGCACGGCACAGAAGGCGTTCTCCGCCGCTCCCGCCATGACCTGATCCACCGCGCGGATGGCGGCGCCGACGCCGCGCAAACCGGCCTCCCAGCTCCCGGGCGACACCACCGTATCGGGATCGAGCCATTTATGATTGCGCTCCGGCATGGCGGCGCGGATCGCCTCGACGTAGGACGCCGGATGCAGCCGCTCGATGACGGCAAGGGTGGCGCGGGGCGCCTCTTCGCGCTTCAGGCCGTTGAAGGCGTCGCCAGAGAGAGCATCCTGAATGGCGCGCAGACGGGCCGGCTGCTCGGGATGGCCAATGCCCGTATCATGCTCAAGGCAAGCGGGATGGCTGAGGAGGAGCGTCGTCATTTCGCGTCGTATTGTCCTTAAGCGTGATCTTGGAAGGAGACTAAGCACGCTCGGCCCTGGCTTGACCAGACCGTGACAAGGCGCGAAATGGGCTAATCTTAGCGAGAGGCCGCATCATGCCCGTCATCGCCGCCAGCGAAGAAGCGATCCAGCAAGCCGCCGACGCGCTGTTGCGGGGGGAGATCATCGCCTTCCCCACCGAAGGCGTTTATGGGCTCGGCGCCAATGCGCTGGATGGAAGTGCTTTGGCGAAGCTTTTCGCCGTTAAGGATCGTCCGCGCTTCAATCCGCTGATCGTCCTTGTTCCCAACCTGGCGGCGGCGGAGACCTATGCGGTCGTCACGGAGCAGGGGCACAATCTTGCGGCCGCGTTCTGGCCCGGGCCCCTGTCGCTGGTCCTGAAGCGGCGCCAACCTTGCGCCATTGCCGAGCTTGCCAGCGCCGGCCTCGATAGCATTGCCCTTCGCGCGCCCGGGCACGCCGTGGCGCAAGCCATTCTCGCCAAGGCCAACGTCCCGATTGCGGCGCCGAGCGCGAACCGGTCCGGACATATCAGCCCCACGACCGCGTCCCAGGTGGAGGCCGAGCTTGGCGAGCGGCCGGCGATGATCCTCGACGGCGGCCCATGCCCCCTCGGCGTCGAATCCACCGTGATCGGCCTGGATGGGACAAGACCGACGCTGCTGCGCGCCGGCGCGCTGCCGCGCGAGGAGCTGGAGGATGTTTTGGGTGAGCGCTTGCTGTTGGCGGAGACAGGCGCCCCGGCCGAAAGCGGCAATCGCTATGGGCTTCGCGCGTCCTTGCGCCTCGACGCGACGTCGGCGCAAAAGGGCGAGGCTTTGCTCGCCTTCGGTCCCGATGGCTCAGGCTTTTCTGGCCCTACGCTCAATCTCAGCGCCAGTGGCGACCTCAATGAGGCGGCGGCAAATCTCTTCACCGCTTTGCGCAAGCTCGACGCGGACGGCGCGAAAGCCATTGCCGTCATGCCTATTCCCGAGCGGGGGCTGGGTGCTGCGATCAATGACCGCTTGCGGCGCGCCGCGAAGGCGCGCTAGCGCTCAGCCACGATGACGCGCGAACCGAGCCAGCGACCGCCAAGCCAAGAGACGATCAATGGTTTCGTCCGCATAGTCGGCGAGGATCACGCGATCCGCGATGCCGACGCGATGGCGCCCTATCTTGTTGAATGGCGCGACCGCTACCGCGGCAATGCCGCGCTCGTGCTCAAGCCAGCCACGACCGACGAGGTTGCGGCCATTCTGAGCCTCGCCAACGAGACGCGTACGGCGATCGTGCCGCAAGGCGGCAATACCGGCCTTGTCGGCGGCCAGATCCCATTCGAAAGCGGACATGAGGTCCTGGTGTGTCTGGAGCGTCTCAACCGCGTGCGCGGCATCGACCTCGAGGGTAACACCATGACCGTCGAGGCGGGGCTCGTTCTCGCCAAGGCGCAAAGCGTGGCGTCGAGCGCCGACAGACTATTTCCCTTGAGCCTCGCCTCTGAGGGAAGCTGCCAGATCGGCGGCGTGCTTGCGACCAATGCGGGCGGGATGGCCGTTCTTACCTACGGCAGTGCGCGCGATCTTGCGCTGGGCCTGGAGGTGGTGCTCGCCGACGGGCGCGTCTGGAATGGATTGCGCGCGCTGCGCAAGGACAATAGCGGCTACGATCTCAGAGACCTGTTCATCGGCTCCGAAGGCACGCTCGGCATCATCACCGCTGCCGTGTTGCGCCTGTTCCCAAAGCCCGCGGAGGCCGTGACAGTTTTTGTCGGGCTCGACCAGTTGGAGCGCGCCCCGCTTTTCTTCTCGCGTGCGTCGGACCATGCCGGCGCCGCGCTGACGGCCCTCGAGATCATGCCGCGCATCGGCATCGAGTTCGTGCTCAAGCATGGCAATGACACGCGCGATCCGCTGCCCAGCCCGCATCCCTGGTACATTCTCTTCGAGCTAACCTCGCCGCGCGCGGGCGATACGCTCATCCCGATCGCTGAGAGCCTGCTCGAAGCGGGCGTCGAGGGCGGCGAGATCCAGGAGGCGGTGGTCGCCTCCTCACTAAAGCAGGCAACCGAGCTCTGGCGCCTGCGCGAGCTGATGAGCGAGGTGCAGCGCGCCGAAGGCGGCAGCATCAAGCATGATGTTGCGGTGCCAGTCGCGCGCGTGCCGGAGCTGATAACGCGCGCCAATCAGATCGTGGAGTTGATGGTCCCCGGCGCTCGGCCCGTGCCGTTCGGACATCTCGGCGACGGCAACATCCATTATAATATCAGCCAGCCACCCGGCATGGAACGCGCCATCTTCCTCAGTCAGTGGGACGCGCTGAATGCAGCGGTACATGAGATCGTCCTCGACCTCGGCGGCACGATCAGTGCGGAGCATGGCATCGGGCGCCTGAAGCGCGACCTGCTCGCGCATGCCAAGCAGCCTGTCGAGCTTGAGCTGATGCGGCGCATCAAGGCTGCCTTCGACCCCAACAACATTCTCAATCCCGGCAAGGTGCTGTCGGACCGAGGCATGACCGACACGACATGGAGCAAGGTCGACGATTTCATCAATGAACGCTTCGTGGGGGACGACGCCGCTCTCGACGAGGCGCTTAGAGCGAGCGCCGCCGCCGGCCTGCCCGAGATCAATGTCGCGCCGAACCAGGGCAAGCTGCTGATGCTGCTCGCGCGAGCCATCGGAGCGCGAAAGATCCTGGAGATCGGCACGCTCGGCGGCTACAGCACGATCTGGCTCGGCCGTGCGCTCCCCACCGACGGCAAGGTCATCTCACTCGAAGCCAACGCCGACTATGCCGAGGTGGCACGCAGCAATCTTGCGCGCGCCGGGCTCGCCGACAAAGTGGAGATCCGCGTCGGACGCGCGATCGAGACGTTGCCCACGCTCGCCGGCGAAGCTCCATTCGATCTCATCTTCATCGATGCCGACAAGCCGACCACACCCGATTATTTCCAATGGGCGGTGAAGCTCTCGCGGCCGGGCAGTCTCATCCTCGTGGATAATGTGGTCCGCGAGGGCGCTGTGATCGATGCGGAGAGCAATGATCGCAATGTGCTGGGCATCCGCTGCTTTTACGATCTTGCCGCCGCCGACCCCCGCGTGAGCGCGACCGCGCTGCAAACCGTCGGCGGCAAGGGGCATGACGGCATCGCCATCCTGCTCGTCATTTCGGCGCCGTAAGCACCGCGCGGGCTTTTGCCAGCGCCTCGATCTCGGCATCGCTCAGCTTGGGAAAATGCAGATCGAGCGACTTCAAATGCTCGACCAGCGTGGCCGCCACCACGAGGCGGGTGAACCATTTGTGGTCGGCGGGCACGACATACCACGGAGCTTCCGGGGTCGCTGTATGGCGGATGGTCTCTTCGTAAGCGTGCGCGTGCGCGTCCCAGAGAGCGCGCTCTTCCACGTCGCCATGCGCGAATTTCCACCTCTTGTTCGGATCGTCGATGCGGGCAAGCAGCCGCCGCAACTGCTCCTTCTTGGAAATGTGGAGATAGAACTTGATGGGGATGGTGCCGTTGCGCACGAGGTGAAGCTCGAAATTGTTGATGTCCTCGAAGCGCTGCTTCCAAATGTCGGGGGTGACGAGTTGTTCGGGCAGGCGCTGCCGCGCGAGCAACTCGGGGTGCACGCGCACGACGACAGTCTCTTCGTAATAGGAGCGGTTGAAGATGCCGATGCGGCCGCGCGCGGGCAGCGCGACCGTCGTCCGCCACAGAAAGTCGTGATCAAGATCGAGATCGCTCGGCGCCTTGAAAGAAGTTACATGGCAGCCTTGCGGATTGACGCCCGACATCACCTGCTTGATGACGCCGTCTTTGCCGGCGGTATCGATCCCTTGCAGGACCATCAAAAGGGCCCAGCGCCGGTCGGCATAGAGGCGCTCCTGCAAGCCGCTTAGGCGTTTCACGCCCGCCTCGAGGAGTTCCCTGGCTTCCGCCTTGTCGATATCGAGGCCCGCGGTGTCGCCGGGGTCAATGTCATCGAGGCGGAACTTCTCGCCCTTGCGGATGCGGTAGCGCTCGATGATTTCCGAAGGGAGCATGGAATCGACCTTACAGCAGTTGGCCCTGCAACAGCTCCTGGATGCCCACTTCATCCAGGTTGGAATTGTTGATCTTGGGATTGAGCTCGATCGCCTCGAAAAGGTCTTCGGGCGCCGACTTGAGCAAAGCGACCGCATCCTTTCCTTCCGTACCCTGCACGTCCAGCCATGCCGCGAAATGTTCCGGCGGCAGCACCACCGGCATGCGGTCATGCAAGGGCGCGACGACGTCGTTGGCTGGGCAGGTCAAGATCGCTACGGTGTCCATATGGCCACCGTCGGCATCCTTCCAGCGCTCGTAAATTCCGGCAAAGGCGATCGGCTTCCCATGCTTCGGATGCAGCAGGAAGGGACGCTTGCCGCCCTTCGGGCCGGTCCATTCGTAGAAGCCGTCGGCGGGGATGAGGCAGCGGCGCCATTTCATGCCATTGCGGAAGGACGGCTTGGAAAGCACCTCCTCGGAGCGCGCGTTGATGAGGGTCGGAAACGCTTTCGGATCTTTGACGAAGTGCGGCAGAAGACCCCAGCGCATCAGGCGAAAGATGCGGTTCCCCTCTTTGTCGACGCAGATGACGGCGATGTCTTGCGTCGGCGCGATATTGTAGCGCGCCGGAAAATTCGGCGTGTCGCGGTAGCCGAAATAGGCGCGCACCGTTTCCGGCGGCAGGGTCAGGCTGTAGCGTGAGCACATCGGGACGAACGTAACACTTTGGCAATCATACTGAGGCAACACTGCGAGCAGTGCAGAGTCACATATTTAAGCCATGTTTCCCGACCGAAAACGTGACGAAATGGATCATATAGAAATCCGCGAAGACGTAAGCCGCGAGGATATCGTCTCCGCGTTTCGCTCTGCCATGGTCGGGCATTTCCGCTCGCATGTTCCGGGCACCAATATCAACGAATCGACCCTGCTTACCACCGACTATCTCAACCATTTCCACGAGCTTGTGATGCTGCTCGAGGCGGTCTCGTCTGAGCCTAGCGATTTTTCGGGCGATCTGATGGCCTGGCATCCGCTCACTTACGAAGAGCATTTCTCCGCATCAGGGTTCCGCGACAAGAACCTCGCGATCGCCGCCTATCATCGGGCGCCGCCGAAAATTCGCGCGCGTTTTGACGACGCCGTCGCGAAGCTGCATGGCGAGGCCGTCACCCTCGTGGCGGAGGTCTCGTCCGAGCTCAACGAGGCAAGCAAGATCGACGAAAACCGCCTGAGATCGGCCTGCGAAAACGGTGCTGCGCGGCTGCGCGCCCTGATCGATCAAGCCAATGCCATCGCCAACGGCGAGGTCATGCCCGATCCGGGCGACAGCGGCGATGTCGGCGGCCAGGCCGGGGTCGACGCCCTGTTCGATCAGCGTTAGCCAGCTTTCGCGCGGGCCCGTCTCGCTCGCCGATGCCTTCCTCCACCCCAGCACCACTTAAACTCTTCGATGGCGCAAGCATCGCCGTCTTCAAGGACGGTGCTGTCCTTCTCGTGCTTCGCGGCCGGGCGCCTTACGCCGGACGCTGGAGCCTGCCGGGCGGCAAGATCGAGGCTGAGGAAAGCGCGGCGGAGGCAGCCTTGCGTGAGCTCGAGGAAGAAACGGGAGTGACGGCTGAGATCGTCGGCATGCTCGATAGGGTCGAAATTCCGGCCCTCGAGCCTGAGGGCGGCTTCTATCGGCTAACGGTTTTTTATGGGCGCCACGTGGCCGGAGCGCCAAGGTCTGGCGGCGACAGCCAAGAAACGCAGTTTGTCGCCCTGGACACCCTGGAAACGCGGCTCATGACCGAAGGCACCGCCTCCCTCATCCGACGCGCGGCGGAGCGTTTGCTGGCGTGTTGAACGGCTAGATTTCAACACGAATGCGGTCTACTCCAGGAGCCATGATACTCCGGGGGAAAAGCGTCCTTGCGCTCGGGTTTGGGCCCCTGCTGTTTGCGGCGGCCATGCTTGCCTATGTGCCGGTTGCCGAGGCGCAATTCTTCTTCCCGCGCTGGCTCGACGATCGCCCCCGCCAACGCCCGAAGCCGCGCGTGGTCAAGCCGCGGCCGCCGCCGATCGACGAACTTCCGCCCATCGTTCCGAAAGAGAGCTCGATCCCGCCGCCGCCGGATGACCGGCCCTACGACAACAAGCTCCTTCGGCTCGCCGAGATTCTCGGCTCCATCCATTATCTGCGCGAACTTTGCGGCGCGCAGGAGGGGCAGCTTTGGCGGGAGCAGATGCGCGATATTCTCAAGCATGAGGGGACGACGGCGGTGCGTCGCGCCAAGCTCGTGAGCAGCTTCAATGACGGCTATCGCGGCTATCGGCGCACCTACCGCTCCTGCACGCCGTCAGCCACGCTCGCCACCACACGCTTCCGCACCGAGGGCGCGCGCATTGCAGCGGCTCTCGCGCAATCTTCCGAATATGCGAGCCAAGCGAAGGTAACCGCGCCCGTCGAGGGCGCCTCCCCGGACGCCGCCCTGGAGGGCGATCTCGGCATAAAGCCCAAGGAAAACGCATCTGAGGCCAATAGCGCCAAACCGGCCGCGCAGGCCGAACAGGCTCCCGCGCCTGCCCCGCCGGTGCAAGGCAAGAAAAGGCGAAAGAAAGCTCCGGTACCGGTCGAGCCTCCCGATTAGGGATGAAGATTAACCGTTAGTTCACTCTGTCCTTCTGGAGGCAGAAGAGCGGTGTAAGTGTGACATCGCTCAATCAGCCCGAAGAACACAGGGAATTTCAAGTTGCGCCAAGCGCGACGATTACGAACCTCATCGGACGACAACCCTCAGAAGCAAGCGGCGCTGAGATATATCCTCGATGCATGGGAGGAGGCGCTGCATGACGGCATCGAGCCGGAAATGCTCGCCAACGCCGCCCTGTTTGCAGCGCTCGCTGACCTCATCAGCGTCTTTGGCGAGGATGCGGTTGCGAAAATGGCCGGAGGCCTGTCCCGCCGCATTCATCACGGCGAATTCACGCTGAAGCAGACTTCGCAGTAGCGTCCGCCTAGCGGATAAATTGCCAGACGAGGTCGAGCACGAGCACGGCGCCGCAAACGAGCAGCAGAAGGCCGGCACCCCAATTGATCATCTGCAGCCGGCGCTCGGTGAGCTTGTGGCGAATGGTGGCGATCAGTTCGGACAGCCCGAGCCACCACAGCAGACTGCCGCACATGATCGACACGACCAACAGCAGCGCCTCGAAATATGTATCGAGCCCGCCCATCAGCGAGCCGAGGCCGCCGATGATGGCCGCGATGCCGAGAATGGCGCCCGGATTGGTGATGGTAAGGAAGAAGGTCTGCGGGATGATGCCGGTATGCGCCCAGAGGCGGGACTTTTCGCCGGCGGGGATCTTGAGTACCGGCTTGGCGAGCGCAAGACCGATGCCGAAGCCCATGAGCACAATCCCGCCGATCAGCTGGATCACGCCGGTATAGGTGACCATCACGTCGGAGATGGCGGTCATGCTGAAGGCAGCGATCGCCGACAGGAGGCCGTCGCCGAGAACGGCGCCGATGCCCGCGGCAACGCCGCCCCAGAAGCCGCGCGAGGCGGCGCGCTGAATGCAGAGGACGTTGACGGGTCCGATCGGGGCCGCCACCAGCACTCCAATACCGATGCCTGCGAGCATCAGCTGGATACCGGACAGCACGATATGCGCGCCGGTCTGCAAGGCGGCCTATGCGCCGTTATGTAAAGCTGAGAGGATTGCGCCACGCCGCGTTGCGGTCGGCGCGGGAGACGCATTAAAGGGGGGCGACGTGCACGCGCCGATATGCAAGATTGGCCGGCCTTTTCGGGAGTGATGCATGAATCGCCGCAACGGAGCCATTTTTATCGTCTTCGCCGCATTGGTAGCGGGCGCTGCCCTCGTTGTCTACGCCGAGCAAGACCCGTCACCGCCGGCTGGTGCGGGCGGCGGCGGCACCACGGAAGCGGCCAAAGACAAGACCGCGCCGGAGCCCCTTAAGGAGGATTCGCTGCCGCCTACGAACCCGCCGGCGCGTGAGCAAACCCCGCCGGCATCCGCCGGGGGGAAGGATGTCATCTACGATCCGAGCACGCTGCCTAACCCCGTGCAGCGCATGCTCGGCGAGATCGGTCACGCGGCACAGAGCGGGGACATCGAACGAATGCGTTCCGTCCTGGAAACAAACGAGCTGAAGCCGATGGTCGCAAGCGCCCATGTCGACGATCCTATCGCGCATTGGAAAAAAGATTCCGCCGACGGCGACGGCAGGGACGTGCTTGCGGCGATGCTGAATATTCTCTCCGCCGGCGGCGTGCTCGCGGGCAAGGACAAAAGCCAGATGTATGTCTGGCCGTATTTCGCGGAAATGGATCTCAAGACGCTCACGCCTGCGCAAGAGGTCGAACTCTATCGCGCGGTGCCGCCCGATGTCGCCGTCGCCATGAAGAAGTCAGGCAAGTACAACTACTATCGACTCGGCATCTCGCCCGCCGGCGTGTGGCACTATTTTCTTCAGTAGCTCCCCGGCAGGGCCTCGCCGAAGCGGACGGGCTGCCCCGTTGCTGTGCCGCTAACCTCGCCGTCCCACATGGCGACCCCGCCACGCACGACGGTTCCGATCGGCCAACCTTTCACCTTGCGCCCGGCGAACGGCGTCCACCCGCATTTGCTGCCGATCCAGGCATTCTCGATGACGCGCTCGGCTTTGAGGTCGACAATGGTGAGGTCGGCGTCGTAGCCGACCGCGATGCGGCCCTTGCCGGCGATGCCGAACAGGCGCTGCGGGCCCGCGCTCGTCAAATCGACAAAGCGCGCAAGGCTTAAGCGCCCCGCATTGACGTGATCCAGCATGACCGGCACGAGCGTCTGCACGCCAGGCATGCCCGATGGCGTGGCGGGGTAGGTTCCGCTTTTCTCGTCGAGCGTGTGCGGCGCGTGGTCGGAGCCGAGCACGTCGACGACACCCTGGTCGAGACCCCACCACAACACATCTTGGTGCTGACGGTTGCGTAGAGGCGGGTTCATCTGCGCCCTGGTGCCGAGCGCGGCATAGGCTTCATCTGCGGCAAGCGTCAGATGCTGCGGCGTTACCTCGACGCTCGCGACATCTTTGTGCAGCGCAAGCAGCTCCATCTCCGCGGCGCTAGAGACATGGAGGATATGAATGCGAGCGCCCGCTTCGGTGGCAAGGCGCAGCAGGCGCTCGGTGGCGGCAAGAGCGGCGATCGGGTCGCGCCACTCGCTATGGCTCGATGGATCGCCATCGCGGCGCAGACCGGCACGCTCTTTGAGCCGCGCTTCGTCCTCGGCATGGAAGGCGGCGCGGCGCCTGATGGTGCGGAGAATGCGGGACAGCGTCTCCTCATCGTCGACGAGCAGATCGCCGGTCGAGGAGCCGACGAAAACTTTAATCCCCGCAGCCCCCGGCAGGCGTTCCAGCTCGGGGAGCTGTTCGATGTTGTCGCTTGTGGCGCCGACAAAGAAGGCAAAGTCGCAAAACATGCGGTCCCGGCCGCGCCTCACCTTGTCGGCAAGGGCCGCTTCGCTCGTGGTCTCGGGCTTGGTGTTCGGCATCTCGAACACCGCGGTGACGCCGCCAAGCACTGCGGAGCGGCTGCCCGTGGCCAAGTCCTCTTTATGCTCGAGGCCGGGTTCGCGGAAATGCACCTGGGTGTCGATAACGCCGGGGAGAACATGCAGGCCCTTGGCGTCGATGACCTCGCCGGCGGCGCCGGCATCAAGGGTGCCGATCGCGGCGATCCGGCCGTCCTTGACGCCAATATCGGCCAGCCCCTCGCCCGCATGGTTGACGAGGGTGCCATTTTTGACGACGAGATCGAACGCTTCAGCCAAGGGAGACTTTGGGTCCGCTTGCAGGCTCACGCCCGCTCCAATAGATGTGCGCTGCCTTGGTAGCAGAAGAGCGAGACATGAGCCATTGCGATGCGGCGATCCTCCCCGATCGCGCGGTCGTGCGTATCGGCGGCGCCGATGCTCGCAAATTCCTGCAAGGGCTGATCACCAGCGATATGGAGAAGTCGCTGGACGGGACCGCGATCCATGCCGCCCTGCTCAGCCCGCAAGGCAAGATCCTGTTCGATTTCTTCGTCGTGCCCGTTGGAGACGGCTTCTTGCTCGACGGTCCGCGCAGCGCAGCGAGCGAGCTTGCAAAACGGCTCGGCTTCTACCGGCTGCGGGCCGAGGTCACGATCACCGAGGAGCCGGGCTTCGCGGTCGCGGCGGTCTGGGGCCAAGCCCCCGCTGCACCCGGCGGCGTCTTCGCCTATCCCGACCCGCGGCTGCCTGAGTTGGGCTACCGCATGGTGCTGCCTGACGGCGTTGGTATCGAAGCCCTCGGCTGCCAGGTCGCCGGAGACGATGCCTACCACCATTTGCGGATCGGGCTTGGTGTACCCGAGGGCGGGCGCGATTTTGCCTATGGCGACACATTTCCGCATGAGGCGCTGCTCGATCAGCTGCATGGCGTCGATTTCGCCAAAGGCTGCTTCGTCGGCCAGGAGGTCGTGTCGCGCATGGAGCATCGCGGCACAGCACGGAAACGCATCGTGAAGGTGAAAGGGGATGCCGGCCTACCCGGCTCCGGCACCGAGGTGGAAGCTGGCGGCATGCCTATCGGAAGCCTCGGCTCGGTGAGCGGCGCTTCCGGGCTCGCTCTGCTCCGCCTCGATCGCGCTACGGAAGCTCTGGCTGCCGGGAAATCCCTCGTGGCCGGCGGCGTGAATCTCCGTTTGGTGCGGCCGGCCTTTGTCCGCTTCGAGGTCCCGACGGCCGCTTCCGCATGAGTCCTTCCGCTCTCAAGCGCTGCCCTTGGCCTGGCACGGACCCGCTTTACGTCGCCTATCACGATGAGGAATGGGGCGTGCCCGAGCGCGACGACCGCGCCCTCTACGAAAAGCTCGTGCTCGACGGCTTTCAGGCCGGGCTGTCCTGGATCACCATCCTCCGCAAGCGCGAGGCCTTCCGCAGTACCTTCGACGGCTTCGCGCCGGAGAAGATCGCGCGCTACTCCCCCAAGAAGGTCGAGGCGTTGATGCAGGATGCTGGCATCGTGCGCAACCGCATGAAGATCGACGGCGCGGTCGCGTCGGCGCGCGCTTGGCTCGAGATCATGGAGACTGGTCCGGGCTTCTCGGCGCTGTTGTGGGATTTTGTCGAGGGCAAGCCGATCGACAATCGCAACTGCGCGATGAGCGACATCCCCGCCGAGACGGAGTTGTCGCGCAGGATCGCGAAAGACCTGAAATCGCGGGGCTTCAAGTTTTGCGGGCCGACGATCGTCTACGCCTTCATGCAGGCGACCGGCATGGTCAACGACCACCTCACCGCGTGCCACCGCCACGCGGCCTGCGCAAAGCTCGGAAAGACCGGCCGCTAGCCCTTGGAGCCGCGCGGATCCATGCTGCGCGGATAGGTGCGCTCTTCCTGGATCTTGCCGTCGCGTTTCTTGATCTTGACCGATCCTGTCTTGCCGACGGCCTTCTCGAGGACGCCGCCCTTGATCGCCTTCGCCTTGGTGGCGAAAGTCTTCACCGTCTCGCCGGACCCGTCCTTCTTCAACGCCCAGCGTTTGGACTTGGCGTCTTGTGCGAGTGTGAATTTGGGTATCCGTGCCATGCATTCCCCCATCGCCGAGTTGGTGGTGCTGATTTCAGATAGATAACATGCAATGATTCTTATTGTGAGTGAGATTCGTCCATTTCTTCACGAGTGCGGTCACAGTTATTCACGGGATCTGTGCAGGAACTAGCTGCGATCTCGCCCCAAGGAGACAGTTGGAGACATGGCTAACCTCGTGCCGAGCGCCGGCGTGCGCGCCTGGCAGCGCATGCTGAGCGGCCGGAGACTGGATCTGCTCGATCCCTCGCCGCTCGACATCGAGATCCAGGATATCGCCCACGGGCTCGCCCGCGTCGCGCGCTGGAACGGGCAGACCAGCGGCGCGCATACGTTCTCGGTCGCCGAGCACAGCCTGCTAGTGGAGGCGATCGTCAATGATCTCAGCCCCAAGCTCGACCGCCAGTTCCGCCTCGCCGCCCTCATTCACGACGCCCCGGAATATGTGATCGGCGATCTGATCAGCCCGTTCAAGGCCGCGCTGTCATTGGATTACAAAGCTTTTGAGGCAAGACTATCAGCGGCGATCCACCTGCGATTCGGGCTCCCGGCGGAACTTCCCGAGGAGGTCACAAAACTGCTCAAACGCGCCGACAAAATCGCGGCCTATTACGAGGCGATCGGCCTTGCCGGCTTCGCGCGGGAGGAGGCGCGGCGCTTTTTCGGCCAGCCGCAAGGCTTGAGCGCAGGCTTGGTCAAGCGGCTCGCGCATTTGGATTCGCTTCCGGCCCATGAGGGGGAGGATCGGTTCCTAAAACGCTTCCATGCGCTTGCCTCATGAGCGTCAAACCCATTAGAGAGAGCCAATGCCGCCGAGGGCCGCCACGACCCTGATTTCGCCAAGAGAGCCCGCTAGGCTCACCTCCGTCATGTCCGCAGAAACCATCCTTGTCGCTCCCTTGAGCTGCGTTGAGGCGACCATCGAGGACGCCCGCGTCGGCCATCTCGTCACCCTGATCAACGGCGAGACCCTGGTCAACACGCCGCCCAGCATCCAGCCCGGACGGCATCTTCGCCTCGCCATGAACGATATCTGCGATCCGCAGCCTGGGCTGGTCGTGCCATGCGAAAACCACGTCACCGACCTCGTGCAGTTCGCGCTCGACTGGGACCGCCGGGCGCCACTCCTCATCCATTGCTGGGCCGGCATCAGCCGCTCGACGGCGGCCGCCTTCATCTCGCTCTGCGCCCTCAATCCGGCGACCGCAGAACTGCGGCTGGCGCAGGCGTTGCGCGAGGCTTCGCCGACCGCCTATCCCAATCGCCGTCTGGTCGCGCTCGCCGATCAGGCGCTGTCGCGGCAGGGCCGCATGGTCGCGGCCGTGGAAGAGATCGGCCGCGGGGAGTTTGCCGAGGAGGCGCAGGTTTTCAGCCTCCCCGCTCTGCACGCCGCATAAGCATCATGGCAGAGGCTGCTTCCCCCAGGAGCATGGCCGCCACGACCCCCATCGAGCTTGGACTGAACGCGGCCATCGTCACCGTGCGTGACCAGCAGCCGCAGATCCTCGTGGTGCGCCAGGGCACCGCCGGCTCGGGTGACTGGGATGCGCTCCCCTTCGGCCCCTTCTCGCCGCGCGCGCACCGAACGCTCGAGATCGGCTTGCGCGAATGGGTGCAGCGACAGACCGCGATCGAGCTTGGATATGTCGAGCAGCTCTACGCCTTCGGCGATCGCGGCCGCCACGCGGAGCCAGACGGCGCGCATATGCTCTCCATCGGCTATCTCGCGCTCACCCGCGGCGAGACCGCCGAGCTCTTGGGCTCGCACTGGTCGCCTTGGTACGCCTATTTCCCCTGGGAGGATTGGCGCGGCGGCAAGCCCGATATTCTCTCAAGCGAGATCGAGCCGCGACTCAAGGCTTGGGCCGGGCAATCGCCGGGTCCCAACGAGCCTATACGCCCACTCCGCCGCGCCGAGCGTCTGCGGGTGAGCTTCGGCATCGATGGCGGCTGGGACGAAGAGCGGGTGCTGGAGCGCTACGAGCTCCTCTACGAAGCGGGCCTCGTCGCGGAGGCGGCCCAAGACGGCCGCCAAGCCGCCAAGCGCTGGCCGGACCTGCCCGAGCTTGGCCGTCCCATGGCCTTCGACCACCGCCGCATTCTTGCGACCGCCATGGGCCGGCTACGCGGCAAGCTGAAATATCGCCCCGTGGTGTTCGAGCTGATGCCGCCCGAATTCACCCTCTACGATCTGCAAAAGACCGTCGAGGCCATCTCGGGCACGCTGCTGCACAAGCAAAATTTCAGGAGGCTCGTCGAGCATGGCGGCCTCGTCGAGCCGACCGGCAATGTCTCGACCGCGACCGGCGGTCGCCCGGCGCGGCTCTATCGCTTCCGCCGCGAGGTCGTGCTGGAGCGTCCGGCGCCGGGTCTGCGGGTCAAGGCGGGGCGCGGCTAGGCTCGTTCCATGGCCGCGGCAGGGCTTGCCCGCGTCGCCACCCAGGCCGGATAGAACGATCCGAGAATGCCGAGAACGGCGGCGAGCGCCGTGGCAAGGATGAGCCCCGGCGTGGGAAGCACCGCCACATAACACCCGATGGCCGGCACCGCGCTCAGGGCCATCGACCCCGCCACGCCGAGAATGATCCCAAGCACGCTGCCGAGGACCGAGAGGACGAAGCCCTCGATCACGAGAGCACCCATGATGCGTTCCTTCGACCAGCCGATCGCCGACAGGATGCCGATTTCGCGCGTGCGTTCCAGCACCGCCATCAGCAGCGTGTTCAAGACCATGAGCACGCCCATCAGCATCGCCACCCACGCCATGGACGACGAAACCGCGGTCAAGAGCCCGATCATGCTGTCGTTGCGCATCATGGCCTCGCTCTTGGCCACGGCGAGATTGCCCAAGCCCTCAATGGCTTGCGAGATGCGGTCGGCCTCGGCCTCACTCCCCGGATTGTCCAACTTGATCGATAGAAATGTCAGGGCGCCCTTGCGGAACGTGATGTCCTGGAGATCGGCGAGGCTGACGATCACGCGGTTGCGGTTGATGATAGAGGTGTAGTTGCTGATGCCGACGATACGGAATTTCTCGCCGAGAAGGGTGATATCGTCACCCACATTCTTGCCCAGGCTGCGGGCGATCTCCTGGCCGATCAGGGCGGCCTTGCTTTCGCCCCGCTCGGGGATGCGGCCTTCGACCAACGGGACGCCCTTCCAGTAGAAGCTGTCCGGTGCCCAGCCGGTGGCGAGCACGCTGTCGTTGTTGTCGGTGGCGGCGAAGGTGATGAGCTGGCCGGACACGGCTTCCACCCCCGGGATAGCGCTCACCTCGGGGATGAGGGTCTGGCGGAGTGTGCCGCCGAACGGCTCGGCGACGCCGCTCCGCCGCACGGTCAGATCGGCGCCATGCTCGTCGAAGCTCTGCTGCACGTTCTCCTGCACGCTGTTGGAGAGGCC
>NZ_JBPCOU010000043.1:0-13134 GCF_050999895.1 Methyloceanibacter sp.
ACGCTCTCGGCGCAAACGCGCTACGCCGCCGGAACGCGGGAGATCCTGGAGAATTTCTTCGCCAAGAAACCGATCCGCACCGAGTATCTCATCGTCGACAAGGGCAAGCTCGCCGGTGCCGGCGCCCATGCCTATACGTCGGGCGACATGACCAAGGATACAGGGCAAGCCGCGTAGCATCGGCCAGACTTGGGCGCGATTGCCCGATAACAATAACGGGCCACCGATCGTCATGCGGTCGGTGGCCTTTTCGGATCTGCGGCATGAAGGTCATCATCTCAGGCGCTGGCAGGTCCGTTCGGCTCGCTGTCATGTTGCTGTGATACCGAAAAACGCGCGGGTCTTAGCGGCTTTGGGGCCTTGCCCTGGCGGGGAAGCCCGGCCAGACTGCGCGGCATCGCATCACCTATAAGAGGTTTTAGGGGAAACGAGCATGACGAGTGCGGGAGGAACTGTGGCTGCGGGCGATAGTCCGGGTCTGCTGGACAAAGCGCGGATCATCGCGCCTCCCAGTTACAACCGCTGGCTTGTCCCGCCCGCCGCGCTGGCCATCCATCTCTGCATCGGCATGGCCTATGGCTTCAGCGTGTTCTGGCTGCCGTTAAGCCACGCCATCGGCATCAACCAGTCCGTCGTCTGCCCCGACATGACGCTGATCCAGGCGCTGTTCACGCGCAGTTGCGACTGGCGCATCGCCGATCTCGGCTGGATGTACACGCTGTTCTTCGTCTTTCTCGGAATCTCCGCCGCGCTGTGGGGCGGCTGGCTCGAGAGAGCGGGGCCGCGCAAGGCGGGCGTCGTGTCCGCGCTTTGCTGGTGCGGGGGTCTGTTGATCTCCGCCCTCGGCGTTTACACCCATCAGCTCTGGCTGATGTGGATTGGCTCCGGCGTTATCGGCGGCGTGGGACTGGGCCTCGGTTACATCTCGCCAGTCTCCACCCTCATCAAATGGTTTCCCGATCGCCGCGGCATGGCGACCGGGATGGCGATCATGGGGTTTGGTGGCGGCGCCATGATCGGCAGTCCCCTCGCCACGATGTTGATGAACCACTTCCGCACGCCTGACTCCGTCGGGGTCTGGGAGACATTCGTGACGCTAGGCGCCATCTATTTCGTCTTCATGCTTGCCGGCGCCTTCGGCTACCGCCTGCCGCCGCCCGGCTGGAAGCCGGAAGGCTGGACCCAGCGCGCCAGCACCAAGGCGATGATCGCGAGCGGGCACGTACATCTGCGCGATGCGCACAAGACACCGCAATTCTGGCTGATCTGGGTGGTGCTCTGCCTCAACGTGTCCGCCGGCATCGGCATTATCGGCATCGCCTCGCCGATGCTGCAGGAGATTTTTGGCGGAGCGCTGGTCAAGCAGCCCGGCCTCGGCTTCGATCAGGTCCAACTCGACGCGAACCTCGCCAAGCAGGCCGCGCTCGTCGCCGCGGGCTTCGTTGGGCTGATTTCCCTTTTCAACATTTTCGGCCGCATTTTTTGGGCCTCGTCGTCGGACAAGCTTGGGCGGAAGCTCACCTATTATACGTTCTTCGCGCTCGGGGCCCTTTGCTACGCAACCGCGCCGTTCGCCGCGGAGTGGAAGAGCCTGGCGCTCTTTGTCGGGGCCTTCTGCCTGATCGCCTCGATGTATGGCGGCGGCTTCGCTACCGTGCCCGCCTATCTCGCCGACATGTTCGGCACCCAGTTCGTGGGCGCCATTCACGGGCGGCTGCTGACGGCATGGTCGACCGCGGGCATCGTCGGGCCCGTGATCGTGAACTATATGCGAGAGGCGCGGCTCGCCGCGGGTGTGCCGCGGGATCAGCTTTACGACCCGATCTTCTATGTGCTTGCCGGGCTGCTGGTTGCCGGCTTCATCGCTAACCTTCTTATCAGGCCACTGCACCAGAGATGGTTCATGAAGGACGAAGAGGTAGCAGAATTGCAGGCCGTCGATCGAAAGGCTGCGGAGCGGGTCAAGGCCGTCTCGCCCGGCGCTGCCAACGAGGCTTTCGATCTGAAGGCAATCCTCGCCTGGGCGGCCGTGGGCATCCCGCTCGCCTGGGGCGTATGGATCACTTTCGATAAGGCCCTGATCCTTTTCCAGTAAGGATTTCGCGGCCCCGGGCCTTGGTTTGTCAGAATTTGTTAATGTGGAGTTCCGGCCGCGTTCATGGGGAAGTCATGCGGGTCTCATGCACAGACCCCATTATCTTATCTCGTAAGTTCACCGAATGAACGTTCACTGAAGGAGACGACCATGAAAGAGTGGCTGAAGCCCGAGATCACCGAGTCCGAGGCAGGCATGGAAGTAACGAGCTACCTCCCGGCCGAGCTGGACCGCGCTTAATTTAAGCGTCGATCTTTCGAATTTCCAGGAAATGGCGGTCCTAGCGATAGCGGGGCCGCCATTTTCTTTTGCATAGCCTCTGGGGCGCCGCTCCTAATCGCGCCCGACGGCATCTTTGAGCCTATGCCGCTCACGTTCTGGGTGACAAAGCCGCGCGGGGCATTTTATGGTCCGCGCTCAGCCGGAGCGTCCGCCGGCGACTCCCTTTCAACGCATGGCCTCCATGACCGATAAGCCGCCTGAGAAGACCATCGCCGGTAATTTCTTCGAGGATTTCAAGCTCGGCCAGAAGATCGTGCACGCCACGCCACGCACCGTCACGGTCGGCGATGTCAGCCTCTTCACCGCGCTCTACGGCTCGCGCTTTGCGCTGCAATCCTCGGACGCCTTCGCGCAAAGCATCGGCTATCCGCGCTCGCCGATCGACGATCTGCTCGTCTTCCATATCGTCATAGGCAAGACGGTGCCGGACATCTCCCGCAACGCCATCGCCAATCTCGGCTATGCCGAGTTCCGCTTTTTGCGGCCGGTCTACCCCGGCGACACCCTCGCCTCGACCACCGAGATCATCGGCTTGAAGGAAAACTCCAACGGCAAGAACGGCACGGTCTATGTGCGGTCCACGGGCCGCAATCAAAAGGGCGAGGCGGTACTCACCTTCGCGCGCTGGGTGATGGTCAATAAGCGCGACGTCGACGCGCCAGTCCCCGATCCTGTGGTTCCGGAACTTGCCAAAAGCGTCGAACCGCGCCTACTCGGCGAAGGGCTGCCACCCCTGAAATTAGGCGTCTACGATTATGCGCTCGCGGGCTCGTCGCGGCGCTGGAACGATTACGCCGTCGGCGAGAAGATCGACCATGTCGACGGACAGACCATCGAGGAGGCAGAGCACCAGCTCGCCACGCGGCTGTTCCAGAACACCGCGCGCGTGCATTTCAACCAGCATGTGGAGGCGAAAGCCCGCTTCGGCCGCCGCCTCGTTTATGGCGGCCACATCATCTCCATCGCGCGCTCGCTCAGCTTCAACGGGCTTGCCAACGCGTTTCATATTCTTGGGCTGAACGGCGCCCGGCACGTCGCGCCGTCCTTCGCCGGCGACACGATCTACGCCTGGACCGAGATCCTGGATAAGGCCGAGCTCGACGGGCGAAGCGATATGGGCGCGCTGCGTCTGCGCACTTTCGCGGTCAAGGACCGGTCCTGCGCGGATTTCCCCGGTCTCAAAGATGACGGCAGTCACGCGGACGGCGTGGTCCTAGAGATGGATTATTGGGCCGCCATCCCGCGCTGAGCGCGGATCAGCCAATGCAGCAAAGACAAAGTACCTGCCCCGGCCGGAGCGGATACCCTGGTGCGAGGCCAGGCTATTTGCAGTGCATGCAGGTCGCGTACGGATTCGGGAAGCCCTCCGCCATTGCGGGCGCGGCGAAGGCGACGACCAAAGCGACAGCCATGAACAAACTCTTCATCACAATTCTCCTCAAGTTGTCTTTGCAAGCGGGACCAAATTCCCGCTTCTCATGATAGAAACGTAGCGACGAAGACCTGACTCAACCAATCATCTCGTCTCACTAATCCTCGATCACGCGTGACCGGCAACCATCCCGCGATTTACGCGTTGTTGTAACGGAACGAGTCACACCAGGAGAGCCGTCATGGGACGCAAAGCAATCTTCATCACCGCTGCGTTGACCGCCGTGATTGGCTTCAGCTCATACGCGCTGGCGGAAGGCTCCGCGTCCGCCACGCTGAAGAACGCCGACGGGACAGAGATCGGAACCGCCAAGCTCACGGAGACGCCGAATGGCGTGCTGATCGCGCTCGACGTCAGCGGCATTCCGGCGGGCGTGCACGCCTTTCACATCCATGCGGTCGGCAAATGCGAGGGGCCGGACTTCAAATCGGCGGGGCCGCACTTCAATCCCGATGACGCCAAGCACGGCATCATGAGTCAGCAGGGTCCGCATGCGGGCGACATGCCCAATCTCGAAATCCCGGCTGACGGAAAGCTCCAGGTCGAAGTGCTGAACACGCTAATCCGGCTGAAGGGCGAGAATGCCGTCCTTGACGAAGACGGCGCGGCGATCGTCGTCCACGCGAAGGCCGACGACTACAAGACCGACCCGGCCGGCGATGCTGGCGACCGCATCGCTTGCGGGGTTATTGCGCAGTAGCGCCGCCTGCTGTCGCATTCGGTGTGGCAGTTCCGTGCAGAACGCGCTGCGCTCGAACTTATCGCTCCCTCGCGAACTAGGCGGGCTTTCACCGCGCGTTTATGACGAGCTAACAAAGAAAAAGCCCCGGCAGGGTGGGCGGGGCTTTTTAGGCAGTCAGGGTTTTACATGCACGAAGGTGGGGCTCGTGCATAGGTTGCAATATACAACTATTTTGGAGATGTAAAAGACCTCTTGCCGGCTGCCAGTGGCACGTCCTCATAGAAAGCCAGACCGATGGGGGCGGCAACATTGAGGTTCGGCGGGAGCGGACCATCTCGCCGCGATGATCGTAAACTTCGTCCAGCTGTTGACGGCGCTCATGCCGGGAAACGATTTGAATTACAAAGAACGCTCGCAGCTTCTGCTGCACCGGCGACGTTGAGCGCGATGTCTAAACATCGTGATGAGCGCGGTTCATGGACCTCCGTCGCACCAGGCGTGAGTGGATGGACCTCCGAGCAGTGCTTGGTCCCGCGCCGGATGGGGCGCCGCCGACACGAAAATTCCCTTCCCGGCCCGTCCTCCTTTAAGGAAGGAGGACAACCGCCTCGATTGCCCCTGGCGGATGAGTGGGTTATGAGAAGGCTCGTCTGGAGAACATTTACACCGAAAACCGATGGGCAACGGCAAACTCGCGCGGCGGCCGCTTTCCCCGCATCTTTCCATCTATCGGCCGATGCTCACCATGATGATGTCGATTGCGCATCGCATCACGGGCGTGGCGAACGCCACCGGCTTCTTCCTGCTGGCCTGGTGGCTCGTCGCGGTCAGTGCAGGGCCCAAGCAATATTCCTATGTCGCCGCCTTTTTCGGCAGCCTGCCGGGCCAGGTCCTGCTGTTCCTTTATAGCTGGGCGCTGATCCACCACATGCTTGGCGGCATCCGCCATCTGATCTGGGACACGGGCGCCGGCCTGGACAAAGTCAGCATCGAAGTCTTTGCCTGGGCGACCCTGATCGGCTCCATCACACTCACGGTCCTCATCTGGATCGGGGGCTCTTTTCTCGCGGGAGGGTTTTGAGCATGGCCACGCCTCTCGCACGCGTGCGCGGCCTCGGCTCGGCCCATCGCGGCACCGAGACATTTTGGCGTCAGCGCGTGACCGCGCTCGCCAATATCCCGCTTGTGATCTTTCTCATCTTCTCTCTCGTTGCCCATGTCGGGTCGAGCTATGAGGAGGTCCGGTCCTATCTCGCCAATCCGCTGGTCGCGCTCGCGATGCTCGCGCTCGTCATCTCCGCTTCGATCCATATGCGCATCGGGCTGAGGGAGATCGTCGAGGACTATGTGCATAACGAATATCGGCGCATCCTCTTCATCCTGCTCGCGACGTTCTTCGCGTGGGGCATAGGCCTCGCTTGCGTCTACGCCATGGTCAAGATCAGTCTCGGAGCCTGACAATCATGCCCCAAGACGCCACACCCAAGGACGCCGCGCCGCCGTTGCCGCATAACACGGTCCATGTCAACGGCCGGGCCTACCCGATCCACGATCACGCCTATGACGTCATCGTGGTCGGCGCCGGCGGCTCGGGACTGCGCGCCGTGGTCGGATGCAGCGAGGCGGGACTGCGCACCGCCTGCATCACCAAGGTCTTCCCCACGCGCTCGCATACCGTGGCGGCGCAAGGCGGCATCGCGGCCGCGCTCGGCAATATGGGGCCGGACGATTGGCGCTGGCACATGTACGACACGGTGAAGGGCTCAGATTGGCTCGGCGACCAGGATGCCATCGAATATCTCTGCCGCAACGCGCCTGAGGCCGTGTACGAGCTCGAGCATTGGGGCGTGCCCTTCTCGCGCACCGACGACGGCAAGATCCTCCAGCGCGCCTTTGGCGGCATGACCATGGAGTTCGGCAAAGGCCAGGCGAAGCGCACCTGCGCCGCCGCCGACCGGACCGGCCACGCCATGCTACACACGATGTACGGCCAGGCGCTCAGGCACTCCGCCGAGTTCTTCATCGAGTATTTCGCGATCGATCTCCTCATGGATGACGAGGGCTGTTGCCGCGGCATCGTCGCGCTATCGATGCAGGACGGCAGCCTGCACCGCTTCCGCGCGCATCAGGTGATCCTCGCCACCGGCGGCTACGGGCGCGCGTATTTCTCCTGCACGAGCGCTCATATCTGCACCGGCGACGGCAACGCCATGGTGCTGCGCGCCGGACTGCCGCTCCAGGACATGGAGTTCGTGCAGTTCCATCCGACCGGCATCTACGGCGCGGGAGTCCTCATTACTGAGGGCGTGCGCGGCGAGGGCGGCTTCCTGCGCAATTCAGAGGGCGAGAAATTCATGGAGCGCTACGCGCCCTCCGCCAAGGATCTCGCCTCGCGCGACGTGGTCTCTCGCGCGATCACCATCGAGATCCGGGAAGGGCGCGGCGTCGGTCCAGACAAGGATCACATGTATCTGCATCTCGACCATCTTCCCCACCATATCATCCATGAGCGGCTACCGGGCATCACCGAGTCCTCGCGCATCTTCTCCGGCGTGGACGTGACGCAGGCGCCGATCCCTGTCATCCCCACCTGCCATTACAATATGGGCGGCATCCCCACGAATATGCATGGCGAGGTGATCTCGCCGCGGAACGGTGATGTCGATGCGATCGTGCCGGGGCTGATGGCGCTTGGCGAGGCGGCCTGCGTGTCCGTGCATGGCGCGAACCGGCTCGGCTCCAACTCGCTCATCGATCTCGTCGTGTTCGGCCGGGCGGCGGCGCTCCGCTGCGCCGAGCTGATTACCAAAGACGGCGCCATCCCCGAGCTGCCGAAAGGTGCCGGCGAGGAGGCGATCGCGCGGCTCGACCAGTTTCGTTACGCCGACGGCTCCACGCCGACTGCGGAGCTGCGCTTCCGCATGCAGAAGACCATGCAGCGCGATTGCGCGGTGTTCCGCACCAGGGAGGTGCTGGAGGAGGGCGTGCGCGGCATCCGGCAGGTCTGGGATGCAAGCCAGGATCTCAAGACCACGGACCACTCGCTGATCTGGAATACCGATCTCATCGAGACGCTGGAATTCGACAATCTGATCTCGCAGGCCGCCGTCACCGTGTCAGGCGCGTTGATGCGCGAGGAAAGCCGCGGCGCGCATGCGCGGGAGGATTTTCCCGCCCGCGACGACATTAACTGGATGAAGCACACGCTGTCCTGGGCAGACTACGGCACGCACGAGGTCAGGCTCGATTTCCGCCCGGTGCACAGCTACACGCTGTCCAACGAGGTGGCCTATATCGAGCCCAAGGAACGCGTGTACTGACGGCCTGAAGCGGCCCGGTCGCTCGGCGCCGGCCTCAAGGGTTGGCGAGAAGCTTTCCGACCACGATCTTCATCGCGTCGAAGTCGAACGGCTTGTGCAGCACTGGCAGATCCTCGAAGCCAGGGGCGGAGGGTGCGCCATCTCCGGTCGAAAACGCGATCGGGACGCCATGCTCGCGCAGCGTGTCCGCGAGCGCATAAGAGTCCGTATTGCCCAGATGGATGTCCAGTATCGCCGCGTCGAGCCCGCCGTTTCCAAGGTAATCGAGGGCGGCTTGCTCGGTGATCGCCGGGCCCGCGACCTCGCAGCCAAGCTCTTGCAGCCAATCTTCCATCAACATGGAAATCAGCGGTTCGTCTTCGACGACCAGAATACGCGGCATTTGTTCCGGGCCTCACAAACCGCTTGCCTAACATAGGCGTCACCGTAATTTTACAGTAGGCGGGAACCCCCTGCCATTGCGATTTCCCTTAACCGTATCAGGCGTGCCCCTTGCCGGCTCGAGTCCTCAAAGCTGATCGGTTG
Source organism: Methyloceanibacter sp. (assembly GCF_050999895.1). Classification (GTDB taxonomy): domain Bacteria; phylum Pseudomonadota; class Alphaproteobacteria; order Rhizobiales; family Methyloligellaceae; genus Methyloceanibacter. The sequence continues at coordinate 8,337 of NZ_JBPCOU010000043.1, forward strand.
GTGCGAAGCGCCCGCATCATTATCCCGGTGGGATTCGGGCTCGTCGTCATCGCCGGGGTCGCTGTCGCGCTTCTTCTTGCTCGCGCCAGGGAGGCGGATCGGTGGGTCCTGCACACCGTTGAGGTCCAGCAGGTCGTCCAGGCCTTGCTGATGTCCGTTAGGGCGCCGCGAGTTCAAACCGCAGCATTCTCCTGACCAAAGACCCTCTTTACCTCGAACGCTACGCCGCCGCCGCCAAAGATATTTCCACGGACCTTGAGAAATTCCGCGCTCTGACACGCGACAATGTTGAGCACCAAGGCCGGGCAGAACAGCTGAGCGCACTGATCGATACGACGATGGCCGCGCTGAACCAATCAACGACGCTCGCCAAGACGGGCGAGACAGATGCTGCCTCCGCAATTGCTCCCCAGCGACAAGAGATCTCCTCGATGCCGTCAGGAACGAGATCAGCGGCGTTCTCGATGGCGAGCGGCAGCTTTTCGCGCAGCGGCAGGAGAGCGCCGGCAAAGTGCGCTTCCTCCTCGCGGGATCGATCGGGCTCGCTCTTTTTACCGCCACCCTGCTCGCGATCGTCTTGGCAATCGCGACGCGGCGGGCGGTGAAGGGCCTTATCCAGCGCACGCGTGAACTGGAGCGGGAATCGAAGCTTCGCCACGATGCCGAGGAAACCTTGCGGCAGTCTCAGAAGATGGAGGCCGTGGGGCAGCTCACCGGCGGCATTGCGCACGATTTCAACAATCTGCTCACCATCATCATCGGCAATCTCGACACCATGAAACGGCTCATCGCCGAGATGGCGGGCGGCGCGTCCGTGACGCTGAGCAAGCCGCTTGAGGCGGCTCTCAAAGGCGCGTGGGGTGCCGCCCAGCTCACGCATCGCCTCTTGGCCTTTTCGCGGCGGCAGGCGTTGGAGTCGGCGCGGCTCGATCTCAACAGGCTGGTGTCCGGCATGCTGGACATGCTCAAGCGGACCCTCGGCTCGCAGATCGAAGTCGAGGCGGTGCTCGGCGGCGGATTGTGGCCCACACTCGCCGATGCGAACCAACTTGAGAATGTCCTCCTTAATCTGTCGCTGAACGCCAAGGATGCGATGCCGAATGGCGGCTCCCTGACCATCGAGACCGCGAATACCTATCTCGACGAGGCCTATGCGCGCCGCTTCGGCGATGTCGAGTCCGGCAATACGTCGTTCTGTGCGTCATCGACACCGGCACGGGCATCTCACCCGACGTGCTCGATAGGTCTCCAAGCCTTTCTTCACCACGAAGGCGGCGGGCGAAGGCTCGGGTCTCGGCCTCGCCATGGTGCATGGCTTCGTCAAGCAGTCAGGCGGTCATGTCCGCATCTACAGCGAAGAGGGGCACGGAACGACGGTGAAGATCTACCTGCCGCGTCTGGTGCAGGCGGATGCCGTCAATGCCGTTCCCGCGGGCAATTCGCTCGTAGACGAGGCGCCGCTCCCCGTGCCGAGGCGAGCGAGACGATCCTACTACTCGTTGAGGACAACGAAGGCGTGCGCGTCTACGCCAAGGGCGTGCTCGAGGAGTTCGGCTATCGCGTGCTGGAAGCCGCAGACGCCAAACAGGCGCTCGGTATCGTTGCGGGCAGGCCGCGCATCGACGTGCTCTTTACCGACGTCGTGTTGCCCGGGCTGACCGGCCGCGTGCTCGCGCAACAAATCAAGGAGATCTATCCGGAGCTCCCGGTGCTGTTCACGACGGGCTACACAAGAAACGCCATCGTGCATCAAGGCCGCCTCGACCCGACGTGCATCTTTTGAACAAGCCCTACACGCAGCAGGATCTCGTCCGTAAGCTCAGGGCGCTGCTCGATGCTGCCAAAGTCAGCGATGTGGAGGAAGCCTGAGCCGAGCCGGCGCGCGGCCCGCCCGCCTGTCACGCAACCCACCTTGTCCTGACCTTCGCCGAGACTTGCCCTCCACGCGCCCTGTGCTACGAAAGACTGAAGAAGAGCAGCAGGTCCTAGATGGTCGAATTTACCCTTCCCAAGAACTCCAAGGTCAAAAAGGGCAAAGCGTGGAATCCGCCGGCGAGCGACGCCGTCAAGGACCGCTGGCGCGAATATCGCGTGTATCGCTACGACCCGGAGACGGGCGAGAACCCGCGTCTCGACACGTATTGGGTCGACATGGACGAGTGCGGACCAATGGTCCTCGACGCGCTCATCTGGATCAAGAACAAGATCGACCCGACGCTCGCCTTTCGCCGCTCCTGCCGCGAAGGCGTGTGCGGCTCCTGCTCAATGAATATCGACGGCACCAACACGCTCGCCTGCACCATGCATGCGGACGACGCCAAGGGCGCGATCCCGGTCTACCCGCTGCCGCATCTTTCCGTCATCAAGGACCTCGTGCCGGACATGACGCATTTCTACGCGCAGCTCCGCTCCATCGAGCCGTGGCTGCAAACCGATTCGCCGACGCCGGCGAAGGAGTGGCGGCAGTCGCGCGAGGAGCGCTCCAAGCTCGACGGGCTCTACGAATGCATTCTGTGTGCCTGCTGTTCGGCGTCATGCCCGTCTTATTGGTGGAACGGTGAGCGGTATCTCGGTCCCGCGATCCTGCTCCAGGCCAGCCGCTGGATCGACGACAGCCGCGACGAGCGGAAGGGCGAGCGCCTTGACGATCTCGAGGACCCGTTCCGGCTCTATCGCTGCCACACCATTCTCAACTGCACCAAGGCCTGCCCCAAGGGGCTGAACCCCGCCAAGGCGATATCGTCCTTGAAGCGGAAGATGGTCGAGCGCAGCGAATAGCGCGCCTCAAGAAAGGGGACCGGCGCCGCCGATCCCTTTCGCTCTCCTAGCGTTTTCTCACGATCCTTCAGATAAGCGCCATCCAGTTCCAATAGCGCTTGGCGCCGCCGCCATTGCTCGAAGGCGTGGCGGTCGTCGCCACGGCCGGATGGGTGCCGGCGCTGTCGGTCGGGCTCACCGGCATTGCGACCGTCGGCTCAGGTTCCGGCTCAGGTTCCGGCTCCGGCTCGGGCTCGTCGATCTCGGCGTTCAGCTTTTCGCTGAAGTCGCGCAGCAGGTTGTTGAGCTGCGTCTCGGTAACGCTGCGGAACTGCCGGTTGATCTCCCCCATGGAGGCAAGCTGGCGCTGCACGGCGGCGCGGAGCTGCGGCTCGGCGACATCGCGCAACACATTGCCGACTTGCAGCTGCACGGTGTCGCGGATCTCGGTTTGCAGGCGCGCCCTGAACTCGGCGAGACGCGGCATGAGTCCGCTCTCGATGCGCTCGATCACCGCCGGAACGCCCTCGAAGCTTTCGCGCACGCCATAGGTCAGGCGGCCGTTCTCGTGGGAGAACGCATTGATCAGGTCGCTGATCGCCACGCGCTGCTCACGTTCGGACGCGGCATGAAGGGCCATTTTGCGTACATCCTCCAGATCCGACGTCTGCGCGGGGAACTGCTCTCCTGGCCCACGGGGCGCGAGAATTTCCAGTTCATCTCGCCAAGCTGCTTCTCGCCATTTCGCGCAAAGCGTGATGTCGCCGACCCGCTCCAGGAGCCTCCGCGCGTTCTGGTCCATGGTCAGGGCCAGCATCAGATGATCTGCGCTGAGGCTCGTGTGATTGAGGCTGCGGGCGATCCCGAGCGCGCGGTTGAGGCAATCCGAAGCCGACGGCCATAGCCGGGAACCTGTTCGTTGTAGTCAAAGTCGATTGGCGCGCCGCCCGGCTCTAGCTCGTCGATCGCCGTGGCTTCCTCGTGCATCTCCTCGCCGGCATCATGCCCGTTGCCGCTGCTGACTGCGCTTGCCGCGCCGTCTTGGCTCGCGCCGTTGCCTTGCGGCTGCCAGGTGCTTTCGGCGTGCCCCTGCGGGGGTTCGTGGATCTTCAGGGCCGGCGGCGCTTGCGCTTCAGCCAGAGGGTCGGAAGCCTCCACCGGGGCCTGTGCCTGCTCGAAAGGGGTTGAATCTTGCCAGTTGCCTTCGCCGCTTCATGAACGCCTCCAACGCAACCATTGAGTTAGTTATGTTCTAAACACAACTATAGGATGGGGAGGGGTAAATTCAAGCGGCTTTCGCAGGGCGATGGCTGGTGGCGAGAGACTAAGCTATTTAGGTCCGGCGGCAGCGTGGCAGCGAGAAAACACAGGTCGGTAGCGGCTGATTACGCATCTCTTCCTTCTTTTTTGGATCCTTCTGCGCCTGCCAATCATAGGGACTGCGCACGTCCTTATGCGCGTAATGCACCCGCACGAGGCGGTCGTTCTCGAAGGCGAGCGTTGCCGTACAGGTCCAGTCCTTTTTCTCTTTCTTCTGGCCGCCGCCGAACATGCCCTTTTTCTGTTTCTTGTCGTCGGGTGGGTCGCTGCCGGGAACCGGGCCAGCACCGCTATAGCGGTAGGTGAGGGTTCCGGAGTTTGCGCCGCTGTCGATGCGGGCATGAGGCGTTCCGGCGCAGGCGATGATCTCCGCTTTGGTCATGCCGAGATAGGGCGCGGCCGGATCGCTGGCGGTGAGGTTCGTCAGCGTGGCCTGCGGGTTTGCGCATGCGGCGACGAGCAGGCTCACGGCGAGCGCGGCAATGATACCTGAAACGATGCGCATCACTTGTGACGCGTCCCCGCGCGAATGAAGCCCAAGATGTAGAGTCCGCAAGGCCTCGCATCAATGTGCGGAGGAAACGTGGCAGCGGACAAAACTTATCCCCGCCCTCCAAACCTCCCTTAAACTCCGCGTCACCTCGTCCACTGAGGGGCGCATTCATGAGGCGTCGTGAAGCGGGACGGGGTGCGGTGCCCGCGGGTGGTCTTCGCAGGATCA
>NZ_JBPCOU010000105.1:0-13440 GCF_050999895.1 Methyloceanibacter sp.
TGATCGGTCCAGTCCTCGATGGTGGGCCGCTCGCCTGGCAGCGCTGCGAGCCTGCCGCCGAGAAAGTCGCGGAACGACGCGCCGGCCACGTCGATATAACGGCCGTCGCGATAAACAAAATACAGCGGCACATCGAGGGCGTAATCGACGTAGCGCTCGAACCCCATGCCGTCCTCGAAGGCGAACGGCAAAAGCCCCGTGCGGTCGGGGTCGACATCGCGCCAGATCTCCGCGCGGTAGGACTTGAAGCCGTTGGGCTTGCCTTCGGTGAAGGGCGAGTTGGCGAAGAGCGCGGTCACGACCGGCTGCAGCGCCAATCCGACGCGCAATTTGCGCACCATGTCGGCCTCGTCGCCAAAGTCGAGATTAACCTGCACCGTGGCGGTGCGAAACATCATGTCGAGCCCGAGCCCCCCACGCCGCGGCATATAGCGCGCCATGATGCGATAGCGTTCCTTGGGCATCATCGGCGTCTCGGCGAGAGTCCATTTCGGAGAAAAGCCGATGCCGAGAAAGCCGATGCCGAGATCGCGGCCGACGCCTGCCACCTCATCGAGATGGATGCGCAGCTCGTCGGAGGTCTCGTGCAATGTTCGCAGCGGCGAGCCCGACAGCTCGACCTGGCCGCCCGGCTCAAGGCTGATGGCGCCGCCTTTGTCGCAGTCTGGGCGATTGAGCGCGATGATGTTGCCGTCCTCGATGACGGGCTCCCAGGCATGGCGTTCGGCAAGGCCGCGCAGGAGCGCCGCGATGCCACGCTTGCCCCAATACGGCACCGGCGTGTGGCCGTCGGCATAGAACGCGAATTTCTCGTGCTCGGTGCCGATGCGCCAATCGGCGGCCTGCTTGCTGCCGGCCTCGAGATAGGCGACGAGCTCATCCCGCGACGCGATCACTGGGCTTTGCGGCCCGCTCACCCGTGTCGACATGAGGAGAACTCCGATTCCCGAGATGAGAGGGTCCGCGCGCGCAAGAGGGCGGCCTTTATGACGCCAGGAACGGAACCCTGACAAGCCATCCTTAGCGCCAGTCGCCGAGGACGGCATTCACAAGGGCGAGAGCGGCGACGGCCGCCGTGTCGGCCCGCATCACCCGCGGCCCCAAGGAGATGGGGAGGACGAACGAGCGTTGCAGGAGGGACGCGCGCTCGTCCGCATCGAAGCCGCCCTCCGGCCCAACCAGCACAGCGAGGGGCCCCGGTGCCTCGCTCGCGAGCGTCGCGAGCGGGGAGGCATGCGACGCGGATTCATCGGCAAAGATCAACAGGCGCTCCTCGTCCCACGCGTCGAGAACCTTTGAGAGTTCGGCGGGTTCCGCGACCGCCGGCACGCGCAGGATGCCGCACTGCTCCGCCGCCTCGATGGCGTTGGCGAGAAGCCGGTCGACGCGAACGCGCTCGGCGACCGTGCGCCTGGTAATGACGGGACGCAAAACGCTCGCGCCCATCTCGGTCGCCTTTTGCGCCATGTAGTCGAGACGGGCGCGCTTCAGGGGGGCGAACAGATAATGCAAGTCCGGACCCGCTACTTCCGGCCGGGTCTGCTCGACGAGATTAAGTTTGGCATGCTTGCGGCTCACCGCGGCGAGCTCGGCGATCCACTCGCCTTCTTCGCCGTTGAAGACGAGAATGCGTTCGCCGGACTTGAGCCGGAGCACGTTGAGGAGATAGTGAGTTTGGTCTGGCGTCGGCTCGATCTCGCCGCCTGCCCGCAATGGAGCCTTGACGAAGAGCCTCTGAAGCTTAGACGCCATGGCGGAATGCAAGAGCGGTGGTTAAATAAGAAGGACCTAACAGCGAGAGACATGACACGTCCCCTGCCCCAAGGCAAAACGAGCGAGACCATCGCCGACGCGAGCGCCGCGAATTGGATCGAGCGCTATGCGCCGCCGTCCTGGCTGCCTTATTTGCGGCTCGCCCGCGTCGATCGCCCCATCGGGTTCTGGCTCCTGGCATTGCCCTGCTTCTGGTCGATCGCGCTCGCGACGCGCGGCATGGGGGTCGCCTATCCCGATCTCTGGACCCTGTTCCTATTTGCCGTGGGCGCCGTGGTCATGCGCGGCGCCGGCTGCACCTATAACGACATTCTCGACCGCGACATCGACAAGGGCGTGGCGCGGACCCGCTCCCGGCCGTTGCCGAGCGGACAGGTGACGACCGGCGCCGCGGTCATCTTCATGGTCGCGCTCTGTCTCATCGGCTTCGTCGTGCTTCTAAACTTCAATGCGGTCACCGTCTGGCTCGGCATCGCGGTGCTCCCCGTCGTGGCGCTCTACCCGCTCGTGAAGCGCTTCAGCCATTGGCCGCAAGCGGTGCTCGGGCTCGCGTTCAGCTGGGGGACGTTGATGGGCTACGCCGCGGTGCAGGGGCGGCTCGATTGGACCGCGTTCATGCTGTTCGCGGGCGCGGTGTGCTGGACCATCGGCTACGACACGATCTACGCCCATCAGGACCGCGAGGACGACGGCATTCTCGGCTTGAAGTCAACGGCGCTCAAATTCGGACCCGCGACCAAGCCAGCCCTCGGCCTGCTCTATGGCGTGGCATGGCTCGCCATCGCCGCGGCCGGTCTCGCCGCCGGCGGCGGCACCGCCTTCCTGCTCGGCATGGCGGTCGCCCTGATTCAACTCACCTGGCAGGTCGTCACGCTCGATATCGACGATGGGGCGAACTGTCTCAAGCGCTTTCGCTCCAACCGCGATTTCGGCCTCATCGTCCTTGCCGCGATCCTGGTCGACATGTTTCTCGCTGCTGTGCTTTAGCCGGAATCGGCGGCGCGAAGGTTGCGTCCACGCGCGCCCCGGTCCAGATAGCAAGAAGGCCCCGAAGCGCGATGCTCCGGGGCCTTGTGACGCCTTGCTGTTAGCTTCCCTTGGCTGCCTTGTGGCGGCCTTAATTGCCGTGATCTTGCCACAGATCCTTGCCGAACCGCTTAACGGACGTGCTTAACGACTGGTATGCGTGGGCGAGTTTCCCACATGGTTGAGAAAGTCTTCCGCCCTTATGGCTGCCCCGAAAACCGCGCGCGAAGCCCAGCCGTTTCCGTCTCTTGAAGACGACGATGCCCTGCTCCGGGAGGCGGTTCGCGCCGCGGGCGAGCTGGCGCTCACCTATTTTCGCCAGCAGATCATCGTCAATACGAAGCCGGACGGCAGCGAAGTGAGCGAGGCAGATCTTGCCGTAAACGCCGCGCTTAAGCTCGCGTTGCTGACGCCGCGGCCCTCTTATGGCTGGCTCTCCGAGGAATCCGAGGACGACCGCGAGCGGTTGAAGTCGCGGCGCGTCTGGATCATCGATCCGATCGACGGCACGCGCGCCTTCCTCCGCCATCTGCCGGAATGGACCATCTCAGCCGCCCTCGTCGAGGACGGCGTGCCGGTGCTCGGGGTCGTGTTCAATCCCGCGAAGCAGGAATTCTACCATGCCGTCCGCGGCCAAGGCGCCACTCTCAACGGTCAGCGCATCCATGTCAGCTCCAAGAGCACGCTTGAGGGTGCGCGGCTGATTGCAAGCGGCGGTCTCTTTAAGAAGCGCATCTGGAAGGAGCCCTGGCCCGAGGTGGAGACCGAATGGGTCAACTCCGTCGCCTACAGGATTGCGCTCGTCGCGGCGGGCTACGCCGACGCCACCGTCTCGCTGTCGGGTAAAAGCGAGTGGGACATCGCCGCCGCTCAGCTGATCCTCGAAGAGGCCGAGGGCGTCATCACCGACCATCACGGCGAGGCGTTCGCCTATAACCGCACGAACCCGCGCTTCAAAAGTATAATCGCAGCGCCGCCTAAGCTGCATGACGCGCTGATCGAGCGCACAGGCCGCATAGACCTTTAGCTCCGTTTTCGGCAAAGTCGCGAACCGTCAGGGGCAGTGCGGTAGAGTCATGACTGCAAAGAGCAAAGCGCAGGGGCAGCAGCTTCTGCATCTCGTCTTCGGGGGCGAGCTCACGACGCTCGACAGGGTCGAGTTCGGCGATCTCAAGGCTCTCGATATCGTCGGGATCTTTCCCACCTACGCCGAAGCCTACGATGCGTGGAAGGATGCCGCGCACCGCACGGTGGACGACGCGCATATGCGCTATTTCATCGTGCATCTGCACAGGCTGCTCGATCCGGAAGAAGAAGGCAGCTCTGGCCCGCGCTAGGGCCCGAACCGTCTAGGTTTTGGCCTTAGAGCCTGCGCGGGGCCCGTGCTAGAAGTTTCGGCAAGCACATAACGAAGGGCCCGCAACGGCGGGAAATCGGGGAAGCCCTTGAAAGATAATCTGTTCAGGGACGTGAGCACGATCACGCGGGGCGCGGACGAGCTCCAGGTCGAATACTCGACCGGGGATATCGTCAAGCGCATCTGGCGGGAGCATCTGCGCCCCCGCTTTGGCCTGTTGTCGCTGGCGAGCGTCGCCATGCTGCTCACGGCCGCGACCACGGGCGCGATCCCCTTCCTGATCCAGAAGACCGCAGACGACGTCTTCGTCGCGAAGAACGCGGAGATGATCTACTGGGTCACGATCGGCATCGTCGTCGTCACCATCGTGAAGGCCATCGCGGAATATGTGGCGGACGTCACCGTCGCCTATCTCGGTCACCGCTTCATCGCCGATCTTCGCATTCAGATGTTCGCAAAGCTCGCGCGCGCGGACCTGATCTGGATCCAGACCGTGCATTCCGGGCGGCTGCTGTCCGGCTTCCTCAACGACGCCATTCTCATTCGCCAGACCGCGAGCCGTTCGCTCGTCACCCTCGGCGAGAACTATTTCAAGATCATCTTTCTCATCGCCACCATGTTCTACATGGACGCGCGTTTCACGGCGCTGATCTTGCTGTTCATGCCGCTTGCATGGTTCGTACTGTCGCGCCAACGGCGCAAGATGCGCAAATCGACGACGAAGTCACTTCAAGAAACCGGCGATCTCTCCGCGCTCATCACGCAGACCTTGCGTGGCATGCGTATCGTGCGCGCCTATGGTCAGGAGGATCGGGAGGAGAAGCGGGCGGAGAGCGCCATCAACCGTGCGCTAGAATTCACCATGCGCGGCACCCGCGCCAGGGCCCTAGCCAGTCCTGCGATCGAGCTCCTGACCGGCTTCGGCTTTGCGCTCGCCATCTACTTTGCCGGCGCCAAAGGCATTCGCGGCGATCTGACCCTCGGCCATTTCATGGGGTTCATGACCGCTGCGCTGCTGATTTACGGCCCGCTCAAAAGCGCGGCGACGCTTCAGACCCAACTCCAGGAAGGAATCGCTGCGGCGAGCCGCGTTTTTGGCGTCATCGACCAAGAAACGCGGATGATCCATGCCGAAGGCGCGCAATCGCTCAAGCTTGAGCGGGGCGAGATCGAGTTCAGGAACGTCACCTTCTCCTACGAGCCGGAGAACGAGGTCCTCAAGGGCGTCAGCCTTACGGTGCCGCCGGGAAAGACGGTCGCACTGGTCGGACCGTCCGGTTCGGGCAAGAGCACCCTCGTCAATCTCTCCTTGCGCTTCTTCGATCCAGAGAAGGGCGCCGTCCTGATCGACGGACGGGATATCCGCGACGTGACCGTCGAAAGCCTGCGCGATGCGGTCGCGCTCGTCACGCAAGACCCGGTTCTCTTCGACGACACCGTTCGCGCCAACATCGCCTATGGCTCCAAGCCGGAAGTCGAGGAACAGGTGATCGCGGCGGCCAAGGCGGCGGCGGCGCACGACTTCATCATGGGGCTGCCCAAAGGCTACGACACCAAGGTCGGTGAGGCCGGCGGCCTGTTGTCAGGAGGCGAGCGTCAGCGCATCGCGATCGCGCGCGCGCTCTACAAGGACGCGCCGATCCTTCTGCTCGACGAGCCGACCAGTTCGCTGGACAGCGAAGCAGAAGCCAAGGTCCAGCTCGCGCTCGAGGAATTGATGCGCGGGCGTACTGTCTTGATGATCGCGCATCGTCTCTCTACGGTGAAGAAGGCCGACCTCATCTGCGTGCTCAATCAGGGCCGCATCGTCGAAATGGGGCGTCACGATGAGCTCGTCGCCAAAGGCGGTCTTTACACGCGGCTGCATCGCACGCAGTTCGGCATTACCGGCGGTCTTCACGGTTCCGGTGCCGATGCGGACAGCGAAGACGCCGTTGCCGTGGCAGGCAAGTAGCGCCGGCGGGTCATGGTGAAAGGGCTGATTGCATCCAAGCCTGTTGTCGTGCTCGGCGGTGCCCTCGCCGCGGCCTATATCCGCTTTGTCAGGGTCACCAGCAAACCCGTCTACGATCCCGCGGACACCGGCGCGAAGCTTCTCTCGCAGCACCCGCAGATCGTCGCGATGTGGCACGGACAATTTCTCCTGCTCGCGCAATTCAAGCCCAAGTCAATGCTGTCGAAGGCCATGGTCGCCCGCCACGGCGATGCCGAGATGCTGGGCGAGACCTTGAGGCGTCAGGATACGGAGTTGATCCGGGGCGCCGGCGCAGGAAGCCGGCGTCGTGATCGGGGCGGCGCCAGCGCCTTCCGCGCCTCTCTCCGCGCGCTTGGCGAAGGTGCAAGCATCGTCATGACCGCCGACGTGCCACCGGGCCCCGCGCGCAGTGCCGGCGAAGGCATCGTCAATCTCGCGCGGATGTCGGGACGGCCGATGGTGCCGACTGCGGTCGCGTCCAGCCGGTTCCTCGCCGCAAAAAATTGGAGCCGGTTCTGCGTCAACCTGCCGTTCTCGCAGCTCGGCGTGGTGGTCGGCGATCCGATCTTTGTCCCTGAAGACGCGGATGAGGACACAATGGAAGCCTGCCGGCTCGCCATCGAACAGAAGCTCAACGAAGCCACGCGACGCGCTTATGCGTTGGCGGGGGCCGTCGATCCGCTTTCGCCGGAAGCTCTCGCCGCGGCGGAACGGCCAGGCTTCATGCTGAATGCCTATCGCGTGGTCACGGGACTTGCCGCGCCGCTGGCGGCCCTGATCCTTGCCTGGCGCACCCGCCGCGGCAAGGAGGAGCCGGAACGGCGTCTGGAGCGTTTCGGGGAGGCAAGCGTCCCTCGCCCACAAGGCTTCCTGGCATGGTTCCATGCCGCCAGCGTCGGCGAAGCCATTGCCTCATTGTCCGTGATCGAGGTGCTCTCGGCGGAGCATCCCGATGTCCGGGTCCTGCTCACCACCGGCACGGTGACTTCGGCGAAGCTCGCGCGCGCGCGGCTTCCCAGTGGCGCCATCCACCAATATGTCCCGCTCGACAATCAAGGCTTCGTGCAGCGCTTCTTGCGGCATTGGCGCCCCGATCTCGGCGTGTTCGTCGAGTCGGAAATCTGGCCCAATCTCATTCTGGAAGCAAAGGCGCAGAACGTGCCGCTCGTCCTCATTAATGGGCGCATGTCGAAGCGATCGTTCCGCCGCTTTCGCAAGCGACCGCGCTTCAGCCGCCCGCTGTTCTCGGCGTTCAGCCTGGTGCTCGCGCAGAATGAGGCGCTTGCGGAGCGCTTCTCGCAGCTCGGCGCGATACAAAGCATCGGCATCGGCAATCTCAAAGCGGACGCCCCGCCGCCGCCTGCGGAGCTTCCCGGGCAGAGGCGTCTCAAGGCCGCGCTCGAAGGGAGGACCATCCTGCTCGCGGCGAGCACCCATCCCGGCGAGGACGAGATCGTGGCCGCCGCCCACCGGACGATCAAAGCGCAGCGCCCCGACCTCATCACCACGATTGTCCCGCGCCATCCCGACCGCGGCCCCATGCTCGCCGAGCTTCTGCGCAACTCGGGTCTCGGCGTGGCGCTGCGATCGGCGGGCGAACTTCCGGGCGCCGGCACCGATATCTACATCGCCGACACGATCGGCGAGCTCGGCTTCTTCTACACTTTGGCGCCGGTCGCCTTTATCGGCGGGTCGCTCGTGCCGCATGGCGGCCAGAATCCGGTCGAGCCCGTCAAGCTTGGCGCTGCGGTTTTGACCGGCCCGCATTGGAGCAACTTCCGCGATTCCTATACCGAGCTCTTGCGCGTCGACGGCGCCAGGGAGATCGGCGATGCCGATACTCTCGCGGCGGCCGCGCTTTCTTTGCTCGACGACAAAACAGCGCGGCAGGCGATGAAGGAACGCGCGGAGCACGCCATCGCCGGCATGTCCGGTGCGCTCAATCGCACACTCTCCGAGCTTGAGCGTTTCCTGCCGCCGAAACCCTCGTTGCAGCATGCCTCTTAAGGCGCCGTCCTTCTGGTATCGCGACAAGAGCGCGATTGCGGCGGCGCTTGCGCCGCTGGCCGCTCTTTACGGCAGGATCGCGGAGTCCCGGTCGAAGGGCACTGCGCCCTATCGCTCCAGACTCCCGGTGATCTGCATCGGTAATTTCACCGCCGGCGGCGGTGGCAAAACGCCTAGCGCCATCGGGGTCGCGGAAGTTCTGAAGGCCATGGGGGAGCTCCCCGTCTTCCTGACCCGAGGCTATGGGGGCAAGATGCAAGGCACTCTCTTTGTAGGGCCAAAGTCCAGCGCTGTTGACGTCGGCGACGAGCCGCTCCTGCTCGCCCAGCATGCGCCGACCATGGTCTCCGCCGATCGCGCCGCGGGCGCCAGGGCGATCGAGGCGACAGACGCGACCGTCATCGTCATGGACGACGGCTTCCAGAATCCGAGCCTCGCCAAGGATCTGTCTCTCATCGTGGTCGACGGCGCTTCAGGCGTCGGCAATGGCCGGGTCGTCCCGGCAGGTCCGCTACGCGAGCCGCTCGACAGCCAACTCCCCCGCGCCGATGCGCTGCTCGTCATCGGCGACGGTGCAAAGGCGGCGCCGCTGGCGGAGGCCTTCGCGCGTGGCGGCAAGCCCGTGCTGAAAGCCAGAGTCGCGGCGGACTGCGATCCGCGCTGGCTCGGTGTGCTGCCCGCGATCGCCTTTGCCGGGATCGCGCGACCTGAGAAGTTCTTCGCCACGCTGCGCGGCAACGGTGCGCGGCTGATCGATGCGCATGCCTTCCCCGATCACCACCGCTTCAGCGCCCGGCAGGCCCGCCGGCTGCTGGCGCAGGCGCAAACCTACAACGCCATGCTCGTCACCACGGCGAAGGATTGGGTGCGGCTGCCCGACGACGACTCCACGCCGCAAGGCGAGATGAAGTACCGCTCGCGGCCCTTCCCTATCGCAATCAAATTCGAGGATGCGGCGGCGCTGACGGCGCTGCTGAAGAAGGCGCTGCGTAAGCGCTGATCAGCCGGCGGGATGCAGTTCGCGGAAGCGCTTCAGCGATGCCGCGGCGTCGGCATAGGGCTCTTGTAGCTCGACGCTCCAATAGCGGAGATCCTCGAGCGGGATGACGCGCCCGGTCACCGCGCAGCGCACGAAGTCGCCCGGCGTGAGCACCTGCACCTCGCCGTCGAGATATTTGAGCTTGGCTTCGCCTTTGAAGCCGAGATTGCGCTCGAAGCGATTCATCAAAGCTATTCGACTCGCTGTTCTGCCAACGTTGCCGTCACCATAGCGTCCGCTTTACGTACGTGCGAGTCCGCTTACAGCAACGTCCCCTGCTTTTCCTTGCCGCGCGGATTCGCGGGTTTAGCGTGCAGCGCAGTCGGCCGCGCGTCGTCGTCTGCATGCGCGTGGACATGGCCGTCGGCGAACTCGATGTCGAGCGCGGTGCCGGGCCCAACCTCGTTCGCGCGCCGCAGCATCTTGCCTTCAGCATCCCGCACCAGCGTAAAGCCGCGCGCAAGCACGTTGTGATAGCCGAGCGTGGAGAGCAGCTTCGCGCTGCCGTCGAGGCGGCGGCGGGAGCGATCGACGCCCGCGGAGAGCGCGCGGCCGCTGCCCCGCTCAAGCCCGGTCAGGCGCTCGCGGGCGCGCTCCGCGGCGCGGGCGATGAGATGAACTTTCAGCCTCGCGGCGGAGCGCTGCAATTGTGTGCCATGCGCGCGTGCGTTGGCGACGAGCGCGCGCGACAGCCTCGCGCTCACCGTATCGAAGCGCTGGCGCGGCAACGCCAGAAGCTCGCTCTTGCGCGCAAGGCCGCGCGTCGTGGCCGTGAATCGGCGGCGCTCGCCGTCGACGATCCGGCGCAGGCAGCCGATCACGCGCAAGCCATGGCTCGTTACCGACAGCATCAGATCGGCGCGCACTGGCACGGCGCGCTCTGCGGCGGCCGTCGGCGTCGGCGCGCGGAAATCGGCGATGAGATCGATCAGGGTCCAGTCGGTCTCGTGCCCGACGGCGGAGATCAGGGGGATCGTGCTCGCTGCCACCGCGCGCACGACAAGCTCATCGTTAAAGCTCCAGAGATCCTCTAGGCTGCCGCCGCCGCGCGCGACGATGATGAGATCGGGCCGCGGCACCCCCGGAATCATCGCGTTGAAGCCGCCGATCGCCGCCGCCACTTCGCCAGCGCAGGTTTCGCCCTGCACGCGCACGGGCCAGACGAGCACATGGCTCGGAAAGCGGTCGGAGAGGCGATGCAGGATGTCGCGGATGACGGCGCCGGTGGGCGAAGTGACGACGCCGATGATGCGCGGCAGGAACGGCAATGGCAGCTTGCGCAGCTCATCGAACAATCCCTCGGCGGCGAGCTGTTTCTTGCGCGCTTCGAGCAGCGCCATCAGCGCGCCCGCGCCGGCGGGCTCCAAATCGTCGATGACGATCTGATATTTCGACTTGTCGGGATAGGTGGTGACACGGCCGCGCGCGATAACTTCGAGCCCGGCCTCGGGCTTGAATTTCAGGCGCTGATAGGTGCTCCGCCAGATGACCGCCTCGATGCAGGATTTCTCGTCCTTCAGCGTGAAATAGCAGTGGCCGGAGGAATGCGGGCCTTTGAAGCCCGAGATCTCGCCGCGCAGGCGTACGAGGCCGAACGCGTCCTCCACCGTCCGCTTCAGCGCAAAGGCGAGCTCGGAGACGGTGTATTCGACGAGATTCGTCGTGACGCCCGGGGCTTGTTGGCGATCGGCCATGAAACGCTCTTACCTCGTTTTCGCTTGCAAGGGACGCGTGCTAGGACACGTCCCTTCCTACCGTCTGGCATAGCAAGGCGGAACAGAGGTCCACAAGCTGCCATGACGAAGCTGAACGTGCTGTTGATCGGGGACGGCGGGCGCGAGCATGCGCTTGCCTGGAAGCTTAAGCAAAGTCCGCTGCTCGACACGCTTTATTGCGCCCCCGGCAATGCCGGCATCGGCCAGATTGCCACCTGCATCCCCCTCGACACCGATCATGCGGCTGTGGCGCGGTTCTGCAAGGACAAGTCTATTGGCCTCGTGGTGATCGGGCCCGAGGCGCCCCTGGTCGCCGGCCTCGCCGACGACCTCGAAGCCGCCGGCATCCAGGTGTTCGGGCCGTCAAAGGCGGCCGCGCAGCTCGAAGGCTCCAAGGGCTTCACCAAGGATCTCTGCGCCGCGCATAATATTCCGACGGCGTCTTACGCGCGCTTCAGCAATGCGCGAGAAGCCCGTGCGCATGTGCAGTCGCACACGCTTCCCCTCGTCATCAAGGCCGACGGTCTCGCCGCCGGCAAAGGCGTGATCATCGCCTCGACCGCAGCGGAAGCGTTGCAGGGTATCGAGGCTTGTTTCTCCGGCGCGTTCGGCGCAGCCGGCGCGGAAGTGGTGATCGAGGAATTTCTCAGCGGCGAGGAAGCGAGCTTCTTCGCCCTGGTTGACGGCGCGACCGCGTTGCCGCTGGCCACGGCGCAGGACCACAAGCGCGCCTTCGACAACGATCGGGGCCCGAATACGGGCGGCATGGGCGCTTATTCACCTGCGCCAATCATGACGCCTGAGCTCTGCGCCCGTGTCATGGACGAGATCGTGTCACCGACGGTGAAGGCGATGGCGGCGGCGGGCACGCCCTTCAAGGGCGTGCTCTATGCGGGCCTCATGATCGAGAACGGCGCGCCGAAGCTGATCGAATATAACGTGCGCTTCGGCGACCCCGAAACGCAGGTGCTGATGCTGCGCCTCAAATCGGATCTGCTGCCTGCCCTTCTCGCCGTCGCGAATGGCGATCTCGGCGGCATCGCGCTCGACTGGCACGCCGATCCTGCGCTCTGCGTAGTGATGGCGGCAAAAGGCTATCCCGGCGCTTACGAGAGAGGCTCGGAGATCAAAGGCCTCGACGCCGCCGGCAGCGATCCGGACGTTGCGATCTTCCATGCCGGTACCAAACGCGAGGGCGCGCGCATCCTCGCCGATGGCGGCCGCGTGCTCGGTGTCAGCGCGCGAGGGCAAGACATTGAGCAGGCGCGCGACCGCGCCTATGCGGCTGTCAACAAGATCGATTGGCCGGACGGGTTTTGCCGCCGCGACATCGCCTGGCGTGCCGTGGCATGGCGGTGACAGGAGTCCCGCTTTCGTCATGCTTGTATGGCAAACCGGTGCTGGGGGTGATAGCCCTCCCCGTCTATCTTGACTTGTCGCATCCCGACCGGAGGCCTACATGGCGCAGAATTCCCGCTCAATGACCTTGGCTTGCGTCATGGGCGCCGCCGTCGCCTTCGGCCTCGCCTTCGCTTCGACGCCCGCAGCCGCTTCACCCCTCAGCGTCACCAAGATCGAGGCGCCTGCGCTTCTTGCGGAAAAAGTGCGCATCTACAAGCGGGGCCGCACCCCGATTTATCCCTATGTTTACAATCCCGGCCGCCCCGGTGGCTGGAGCAGCTATTTCGGCTTCGTGCCATATCAGAAGGGTGACATCGCCAATCAGGCTCTCCAGCGCCAGTTCAATTCCCAATATGAATGGATACCGCCGTTCGCCGATCCGCCGCCGCCGCGGCGGCGCCTGCTGAAGCCGGACCCGCGTTATAGTGACCGGTGATCCCAGTCAGGAACACTTTCAGCAAATTTGCCTTCGACGGCTAATGTGTCGGCAGTAAATGATTGTATTATTTTACCAAGTATGAAAATGCCATTTATTGTCTGGACGATTATTAGCGGGAGGGCTCTATAGATGATCTCCGGGGAACGGATATTATCATGCGCTCTCTACTGCTCGGCATTTCGTTGATTGGGCTTTTTGCTTCGCTGCGCTTGCCGCCAAAGACACTAGCGTCGGCGCGCAGTGGGAGCGCTCGCTCCTCACCGCGAAGCGGAACGGCACGCTGCCGGGACCGCGGCCCGGGCTGAAATGCCTTTGCTCCAAGCAACTCGGCGGCTGCCTTTGGTACACGCCCTCGAAATGGAGCCTGGACAGCTACCCGTAGCCCCTGACGGGAGGCCACGGAACTATCCAGCTTGCGCAGCAGGGCCTCCGGTAAGCGCCGGGCTTCGTAGTCGCGCGTCAAAGGCAAAGTTCGTCATGGCGGGGGCTTGACCCGGCCATCCACGTCTTGGAATAGGGTCGGGACGCAAATCGTGAATCCCGGCACAAGGCCGGGCATGACGAAGGAGCAGGACGAAAGCCAAAACTTATCCCCGCCCTCCAAACCTCCCTTAAACTCCGCGTCACCTCGTCCACTGAGGGGCGCATTCATGAGGCGTCGTGAAGCGGGACGGGGTGCGGTGCCCGCGGGTGGTCTTCGCAGGATCA
>NZ_JBPCOU010000090.1:0-50337 GCF_050999895.1 Methyloceanibacter sp.
GAGTTCCATTCGCCGCAAGACGGGCATTTGCCCGCCCATTTGTTGCTGACGGCGCCGCAGGCCTGGCAGACGAACGCTCTCGATGCTTTGGCCATGCTCTAGCCGTTCCGATAGCGGCGCAGCGCGCGGCCACCGAGATTGGTCAGGACTTCGTAGTCGATGGTGCCGGCATGACGGGCGAAATCGTGGGCGGTGATGTTTTCGCCGATGAGCTCCACCCAGGCGCCGCGCCTTGCCGCGCTTGGCGGCACGTCCGTCACGTCAACGGTGATGAGATCCATGGACACACGGCCGATGATGGGGGCGGCGTGACCCTCAATAAAGACCGTCAGTCCTTCCTCCTCGTCGCGCGTGGAGAGCGAGCGGAAGATGCCGTCGGCGTAACCGACCGCGACGATCGCAACGCGCGAGGGCCGCTTCACGGTGCGGATGGCGCCATAGCCGACGCTTTCGCCGGCCGGAACCTCGCGCACCTGAAGGATGCGGCCGAGCAGCTCGACCACGGGTTCGAACCACCCGCCGCCGCTCCGCTGCGGGTCGCCGCCATAAAGCGCGATGCCGGGACGCACCAGGTCGTAGTGATATGTCTCTCCGAGCAGCATGCCGGCCGAATTGGCGAGACTGGCAAGGGCGTTGGGCAGGCGCGCGCGAAGCGCATCGAAGAGGGCGCGCTGGTTGGCGCTTTTCGGATGCTGGGGATCGTCGGCGCAGGCGAGATGGCTCATGACGAGCGCGAGCGTCAGCGCCGGCCACAGATCGCTTGCGGCGCCGACATGCTCGACCTCCGCCGGCGAGAGGCCGAGCCGGTTCATGCCGCTGTCGATATGCACGGCGCAAGGCAGCTTCTCGCCAACGCTGCCGCAATAGGCGGCCCATTCGGCGATCTCTTCGGCGCTGTTCAGGACGGGGCAGAGATCGTGGCGATGGAAGCGGGGAGACGTGCCAGGCGCGAGCCCTGCGAACACGTAAATGATCGCTCCGGGCAGCAGCGCGCGCAAGGCTTCCGCCTCTGCAAGCGTGGCGACGAAGAAGGTCTTGCAGCCCGCAGCAAAGAGCGCAGGCGCGGCTTCCGCCATGCCGAGGCCGTAGGCGTCCGCCTTGACGACGGAAGCGCATTCCGCGCCAGCCGCGAGCGCGGAGAGGGTGCGATAGTTGGCGGCAAGGGCACCAAGATCGATGGTGAGGATCGCCGTCTCGTCCGCCCCGGCCTCGCCCGCTTCACCTTCGCGCGGGCTAACAGGCTTCACCAGCGGCGCTCCGGCAGGCGCTCTTCCGCGGCGAGGTTGCTGAAGCGGGTGTATTCCGGGGTGAACTGCAGCGTCACCGTTCCGGTCGGGCCGTGCCGCTGCTTGCCGATGATCACGTCGGCCTTGCCGATGACCGCTTCCATCTCTGCCTGCCACTGCTTGTGCTCTTCGGTGTTTTCGCGGGGTTGGCTGCGTTCGAGATAATATTCCTCGCGGAACACAAACAATACCACATCGGCATCCTGCTCAATGGAGCCGGATTCACGCAAATCAGACAGTTGCGGACGTTTGTCCTCGCGTTGCTCGACCTGGCGGGAGAGCTGGGACAGCGCCAGCACCGGCACATGCAGCTCTTTGGCAAGCGCCTTCAGACCCGTGGTGATCTCCGAGACCTCCTGCACGCGGCCTTCCGCGGCGCGGCGATTGGAGCCCGACAGAAGCTGGAGATAGTCGACGACGACGAGGCCGAGGCCGCGCTGGCGCTTCAGGCGTCGTGCGCGGGCGGCGAGCTGGGCCACGGTGAGGCCGCCGGTCTGGTCGATGTAAAGCGGCAGGTTCTGCAGCTCCTGGCTCGCTTCGACGATGCGATCGAACTCGTCGGACTCGATGCGGCCGCGGCGGATGCGTTCGGAGGGGATCTGCGACTGCTCGGAGATGATGCGGGTGGCGAGCTGCTCGGCCGACATTTCGAGCGAGAAGAAGCCGACCACGGCGCCGTCCATGGCATGGTCGGGATCGGCGCCGGGCTGGAAGTGGCGGGCGACGTGATAGGCGATGTTGGTGGCGAACGCCGTCTTTCCCATCGAGGGGCGCCCGGCGATGATGATGAGGTCGGAGGGCTGCAAGCCGCCCATGCGCTGGTCGAGGTCGGAAAAGCCGGTGGCGACGCCGGAAAGCCCGCCGTCGCGGCGATAGGCGTTGGCCGCCATGTCGATGGCGTCGGTGAGCGCCGCGGAGAAGGGCTCGAAGCCCGAGCCAAAGCGCCCGGTCTCGGCCAATTGATAGAGCTGCTGCTCCGCTTCCTCGATCTGCTCGGATGGCGGCGCGTCGATCGGCGAATCGTAGGCCGTGGTGACCATGATCTCACCGATCTGAATCAGCTGCCGGCGGATGGCGAGATCGTAGATGGTGCGGCCGTAATCCTCGGCATTGATGATGGTGGTCGCGTTGGCGGCGAGGCGGCCGAGATATTGCGGCACGGTGAGCTCGCCCACGGGTTCGGCGCTCTCGAAAAAAGTTTTCAGCGTGATGGGGGTCGCGCGCTTGCCGGCCCAGATCAGCTTTGCGGCGTGATCGTAGATGCGCCCATGCAACTGGTCGAAGAAATGCTCGGCCTTTAGGAAGCTTGAGACTCGGTCGCACGCCTCGTTATTGACGAGGATCGCGCCAAGAAGCGCCTGCTCGGCCTCGAGATTGTGGGGGGCGGAGCGGAAAACGGGCGTTTCCGGGGCGTGGCGAGAGAGAATCAGGGCGGTGCTCATGGCAGTGACAGTGTATCCAAAAGAATCGGGGCCGATAGATGCCCGGTCTGTGGAGAACGGGGAGATCGCGATCTGCCCACAAGCTGGAGAGGCGGCTTGAGCTAGCGCCGGGGCGCCGTGTGGAGGACGCTTCCGTGCCCTGACACGCGCGCAGCTCACGTTCGGTGTCGTAGAGATAGTCGCGGGTCAGGGGAAGCGATTCACCAGGACGCAGGTTTAGTCCTCCTCGTCGTCTCCATTCTCATCGACGATTGCTTCCTCCGCGGCCTCTTCGTCCCCGGGGGCTGCGTTGCCGTCCTCGAAGAGCTCGGAAGCAGCGCGCCGGGCCTCGGCGGCATCCTCCTCGGCCTCCGTCGCGGCTTGGCCAACCTCCTCGCCGCGGGCCTGGCGTTCCGCCTCGTCGGCCGAGCGGGCGACGTTCACGGTGACGCGTGGCTCGACCTCGCCGTGGAGAGCGACGCGAACCTCGTGGAGCCCGAGAGTCTTGATCGGCTTGTCGAGCAGAACCTGACGCCGCTCGACGGAGAACCCGCCTTCGCTCACGACGGTCGCGATGTCGCGCGTGGAAACCGAGCCGTAAAGCTGGCCGGCATCGCCCGCCTGCCGAATGACGATGAAGCTCTTATCGTTGAGTTTGTCGGCAACGGTTTGGGCTTCGGATTTCAGCTCGAGATTGCGCGCTTCAAGCTGGGTGCGGGCGCTTTCATAGTGTTTCAAGTTCGTTTTCGTGGCGCGCAACGCCTTGCCCTGCGGCAGGAGGAAGTTGCGGGCGAAGCCGTCCTTGACTTTGACCACGTCGCCCATTTGTCCGAGGCGACCGATGCGCTCAAGTAGAATGACCTGCATATCAATTACTCCTCTCTAAGATGATCAATCGTTGGTGGGTGGTTGGCCTCGGGCCGCCGCGCGATCGCGCAAGCGCAGGATCGGTTCGCTAAGGCCGAGAATGGCGACGGCGAGAGCGACCCAGCCCAAAAGCAAAATGCCGATATAGACGGCGGCCAGGAGCAGCCCGCGAACGGGCATGCCGCGCGTATAAACGTGCAGCACCGCGAGCCCTTGCAGCACATAAGCAAAGAGCAAGGCACCCGCGAATCCCGTCGCGAGCAGACCTGGCAGGCCGGGAATGAAAGACAGAGCGAGGGATGCCGCGAAGACAATAAAGAAGACATTGGGAAGATCGAGTTCCTCAAGCCGCGGCCAGGGACGCATGGCGCCGCCAGACGCCTGAACGATGAGGCCGCCCATCCAAAGATTGAATAGCGTGATGGAGAGCCAGATGACGGCGAAGGCGGCGGGTAGCGCGCGGGCAAGAACGCCGGCCAGCTTCGCGATATTCTCCTCGCTGAAGAAGCCGTCGCGGTCGAACTCCTTCAGCGCGCTGTGCTGAAGAATGGTCTTGATGGACTCGCGGTAGGTCTCGGTGTCGTAGCCCAGGAACAGCACCATGATGCCCGCGAGCCCGCCGGCGACCATGGCAGCCCAGCCGAGCACGCGTCCGGGCGGATACCACTCAACGACATTGGGCACGGCGCTTTGCGGCGTGCCTGCGGGGCGCGAGAGCAGGAGGAGATGGATCAGCGTTACGATGGGCACGCCCATCGCGAACGCAAAAACGCCCGCGGTCGGGATGCCAAGGGCTGCTGCAACGATCAGGGTCCCCGACAGAGCGGCAACGGCTGCTGCCGTCGCGCCCCAGCCGAGCCCGGCAAGGCAAAGCGGAAGAGGAGCGAGGTAGAACAGCACGCCCGCAAACGCGGTAGCCGTAGCAGCGGAGCCAAACAGGGCGGCGGAAACAAGTCCCGCACCGGCACCAATCAAGAGATAAGTCGGCATCGCTGTCCCGGCTCATTGAAGAGCGGTTAGGGGTGGCCGAACCACCCCAACTTCTGTCAGGCGTCAGTCGGCGTCAGGTCCACCTTACTGAATGATATAAGGCAGGAGACCAAGGAAACGGGCGCGCTTGATCGCCTTTGCGAGCTCGCGCTGCTTCTTGGCGGATACCGCCGTGATGCGGCTCGGAACGATCTTGCCGCGCTCGGAGACATAACGCTGAAGCAGCTTCACGTCCTTGTAGTCGATCTTCGGCGCTTTATCGCCCGAGAACGGACAGGTCTTGCGCCGGCGATAGAACGGACGCCGCGCGGGCGACGATGATGAGGTCATGCTCATGCGGGCTCCTCCTCGGTCGCGACGACAGCTTCAATCTCGGGCCGTGGCGCAGCGGCTTCACGGCCACCACCAAAGTCGCGGTCGCGCCGGGGTCCACGGCCGCCACGATCTCCACGATCGCCTCGGTCGCCGCGATCGAAGCGGTCGCCGCGGTCACCTCTATCGCCACGCTCGTCGCGATCGGAACGGCGCATCATGGCCGACGGGCCCTGCTCATGCTCCTCGACCTTCACGGTCAGGAAGCGGATGACGTCGGTCGAAAGACCCATCTGGCGCTCGAGCTCGGAAACGGCCTCGTGCGGCGCGTTGATGTCCATCAGGGCAAAATGCGCCTTGCGGTTTTTCTTGATGCGGTAGGTGAGACCCTTGAGGCCCCAATACTCGGTCTTGCCGAGCGTGCCGCCGTGCTCCGTAAGAATGGAGCGGAAACTTTCAATAAGTGCTTCGACCTGTTGCACCGAAATATCTTGGCGCGCCAGGAACACATGCTCGTAAAGAGGCATGGCCTGCCTTTCCTTCTTCAGTTTACTCCGGCGCGAAGCCTCGCAAGGGCGCTTAGAAGGAAAGGCCCAAGTGACGACCCGTGGGAGCGGAGACACGGGAGGGCGGCGCAAGTGCCTACCGCGGACGCGGTCCTCCGTTCAGCCTCCGACCGGAGCGGTTGCTAATGTGAGCGGTTTATAAGCTTTCGGCCGTTCTTTGCAAGGGTGCGTGAGCAATCGGCCTACTTCGCCTCTTGCGCGGTGCCCGGCCTCGGCTTGCAGTCGACCTTGGTCTTGTCCTTGATGGAAAAACCGATGCAATTGTCCTTGGCGTAGACCTCCACGATCCCGAGCTTCGCCAGCGGCGGATCGGCATATTCGGCGCTGATCGTGACCGGCGTGGCCGCCTCGGTCGTTACGTCCTGCGGCGGCCGTCCCCGTGCATCGAACTCAAATTTGAGGTCGGCGGTATCACCCATGCGATAGGCGAGCTGGAGTTCGGTGAAACCCGGAGCGGGCGCGGTCGCCTTCACAGTGATCGCCACGGTTGAAGGGGTGGATTTGTCGTTTACGACGACCGATACATCCTCAACCGACGTCAGCAGCGCCAGCGCAGGATCGTTGGGGCTTTTGTCCTTCCACGGCCAAGGCAGCGGATCTGCGGCGAGGAGCGGTCCGGTCAATGCGAGCGCGGCAAGACCGGCTAGGACGGCGAGGCGGGCGGAGGCTTTCATCGATATCTCCCTAGGGCGTCTTAAGCTTCTTTCGTAAGTTGGCTCGTGCGATCACGCATTCTTCTAGCATGGAGGGTGACGCTGCCAATGCTCGCTTTCCTGGCGTGCTTACCGCGTTCTGGGGCCCGGCTTGACAGCCTAGACGCAAACAGTGTCTTTGCCGCTCTCCTATAAGCGAGCAACTGCGCAGCATGAGCATAGGTTTCATCTTTCCCGGGCAGGGCAGCCAGGCAGTCGGCATGGGCGCCGATCTCGCCAAGGCGTTTCCGGCCGCGAAAGCTGTCTTCGCCGAAGTGGACGATGCGCTCGGCCAGACTCTCTCGACCCTGATGTGGGAGGGCCCGGAGAGCGAGCTGACCCTGACCGAAAACGCGCAGCCCGCGCTGATGGCGGTGTCCCTCGCCGCGATCAGGGTGCTGGGTGAAAAAGGCATGCAGCTCGCATCGAGCGTGGCTTATGTCGCGGGCCATTCGCTCGGTGAATATTCCGCTCTCGCCGCCGCGGAGGCCTTGAGCCTTGCCGATACCGCGCGCCTCTTGAAGACTCGGGGGCGCGCGATGCAGCAGGCCGTGCCGGTCGGCGCCGGCGCTATGGCCGCGCTGCTCGGCGCCGATCTCGCCCAGGCGCAAGAGCTGGCTCAAGCCGCAAGGGACGGAGAAGTCTGCGAGGCCGCAAACGATAACGCCCCGGGCCAGGTTGTGATCAGCGGCACAAAGGCCGCGATCGACCGAGCGATTGCGCTCGCGCCAAAATTCGGCGCGCGCCGGGCCGTGCTCCTTCCCGTCAGCGCACCTTTTCATTGCGCCTTGATGCAGCCGGCTGCCGAGGTGATGCGCGAGGCGCTTGGCGCCGTCACGATAAAGGCCCCTTCGGTGCCCTTGATCGCCAATGTCCTTGCCGCGCCGTTGACCGATCCGGACGAGATCCGCGCGCACCTGGTGCAGCAGGTCACCGGCATGGTCCGATGGCGCGAGTCGATGCTCTATTTGCAGTCGCAGGGTGTCAGTACCGTGTATGAGGTTGGGGCGGGCCGCGTGCTCACCGGCATTGCGCGCCGCTTCGACGGCATGGAAGCGAAGAGCGCCGGCACGCCGGAAGAGATCGAAGCGGCTGCAACGGCGCTTGCGGCGTAGCCCTCAAGGAGAAGGAGAGCCTCGATGTTCGATCTGACTGGAAAAGGGGCGCTCGTCACCGGTGCGACCGGCGGCATCGGCTGGGCCATCGCCAAAGCCCTGCACTCTCAAGGCGCCAATGTCGCGATCTCCGGCACGCGCGCGGAGCGCCTCGAGGAGCTTGCGTCCGAGCTTGGCACGCGCGTGACACCGTTGCCTTGCGATCTGCGCGATCGCGCCGCGGTGGTCAAGCTCGGCGAAGATGCGGAAAAGGCGCTCGGCCAGGTCGACATTCTCGTCAACAATGCCGGCATCACCCACGACAACCTCTTCATGCGCATGAAGGACGAGGAGTGGGACGACGTGATTGCCGTCAATCTCACCTCCGTGTTCGTGCTGACGCGCGGGATTTTGCGCAACATGATGCGCCGCCGCGCGGGCCGCATCGTCAACATCGCGTCGATCTCCGGCGTTCTCGGCAATCCGGGGCAGCCCAATTATGCCGCGTCGAAAGCGGGCCTCGTCGGCATGACAAAATCGCTTGCGCGCGAGGTCTCGAGCCGCGGCATCACCGCCAACTGTATCTCGCCCGGTTTTATCCAGACGCCGATGACGGATGCGTTGACGCCGAAGCAAGTCGAGGCTATTGCCGCCGCCATCCCTGCGCAAAAGTTCGGCAAACCGGACGACATTGCGGCTGCGGTCGTGTTCCTGGCGAGCGACGAAGCGGGCTATATCACCGGGGAAACCATGCATATCAATGGCGGCATGGTGATGATGTAATCGATTATTTTTCAATAGCTTAAGATGGGCTCCTCAGCTTGGGCCCCAGGTGAGATGCAACCGATGAGGGCTGCTGGCAAACTCTGGTAAAGTGTGTTACCCAAACGGCGCTCAAGTGGGGCTTGACAAAAAACCATCCCACCGCGATCAAACTCCGAAACGACCACTCGGGGGTACGTTCGGCGTGAGCCGCCGCTCGGGGGGACATGCTAAGTCTGTGGACTGACATGCAAGGAACGGTGAGGCGGACATGAGCGATATCTCGGAGCGCGTTAAGAAAATTGTGGTCGAGCACCTCGGAGTCGAGGCGGATAAGGTGACCGAGAATGCGAGCTTCATCGACGATCTCGGGGCCGACAGTCTCGATACTGTCGAATTGGTGATGGCATTCGCAGAGGAGTTCCGCTGCGAGATTCCCGACGATGCGGCCGAGACGATTCTGACGGTTGGCGACGCGATCAAGTTCTTGGAAAAGAACACCGCCGCCTGACGCGATTTCGCGCTTGCTCTCCAGCGTCCTTGTTTTGAGACCTGCCGACTCCCAATAGGTCGCGGCAGGTCTCCGAACTCTCAAGCGAAAGCGCGCGATGCGACGTGTAGTCATTACAGGTCTGGGTCTCGTCTCGCCGCTCGGCAGCGGCTACGAAACCGCTTGGCAACGGCTGACCGCAGGCGAGACCGCATCGCGGCGCATCGAGAATTTCGAGGTCGAGGACCTCAGCTGCCAGATCGCCTGCCAGATTCCACGCGGCGACGGCAGCGACGGCACCTTCAATGCCAGCGATTGGATGGAGCCGAAAGAGCAGCGCAAGGTCGACGACTTTATTATTTATGCCATGAGCGCGGCGACCCAGGCATTGCGCGATGCCGGCTGGAAGCCCGAGGCCTATGAGGATCAGATCCGCACCGGCGTGCTGATCGGATCTGGCATCGGCGGCTTGCAGGGCATCGAGAAGACGTCGCGGCTGTCCGCCAAAAAGGGCCCGCGCCGCGTCAGCCCCTTCTTCATTCCCGGACGCCTCATCAATCTCGCCTCCGGCTATGTTTCCATCGAGCATGGGCTGAAGGGGCCGAACCATTCGGTCGTGACCGCCTGCTCGACGGGCGCGCACGCGATCGGCGACGCCTCGCGGCTCGTGGCGCTTGGCGATGCCGACGTGATGGTCGCGGGCGGCGCGGAATCTCCGGTTTGCCGGCTGTCGCTCGCGGGCTTCGCCGCGTGCCGGGCGCTCTCCACCAATTTCAACCGTGAGCCCGAGCGCGCATCGCGTCCCTACGACCGCGACCGCGACGGCTTCGTCATGGGCGAGGGCGCGGGCATCGTCGTGCTGGAGGAGCTGGAGCACGCTAAGGCGCGCGGCGCCAAGATCTATGCCGAGGTGATCGGCTACGGGCTTTCCGGAGACGCCTTCCACATCACGGCACCGGCGGAGGACGGTGATGGCGCCTATCGCTGCATGGTCGCGGCGGCGAAGCGGGCGGGGATCGAGCCCGCCGATATCGACTATATCAATGCGCACGGCACCTCGACCCCGATGGGCGACGAGATAGAGCTTGCGGCCGTGGAGCGGCTGTTCGGCAATGCCGCCGGCAAAATCTCGATGTCGTCGACGAAGTCGGCGACCGGGCATCTCTTGGGTGCGGCAGGCGCCGTCGAGGCGATCTTCTCGGTGCTTTCGATCCGGGACAATGTCGCGCCGCCGACCCTCAATCTCGACAATCCGTCGGTGGCGACGGCCATCGATCTCGTGCCGCATCAGGCGAGGCGGAGGAGCATCGATACGGTGCTGTCGAACTCGTTCGGGTTCGGCGGCACGAATGCCTCGCTGATCATGCGCCGTTATGCTGCCTAGCCGCGCGGACTCCCGCGATCCTCCCTTTTGCCATATTTCGCGGTCACTTGATTCACGTTATCCGCGCGGGGCTTATCGGCCATGTCATTGACCAGCGACTATCCGCCGACGGCTAACGGCAATGACGGCCGAGGCAACGCCGGGCACAAGGGGCATGCACTCGCGATTCTCCCGCGCAGCCCCGCCGAGGCGCTGGAGCCGATGCGTCCGCCGGACCGCCCGGAACGTCCCGAACGCGCGCGCGACAAGCATCCCTTCCTCAGCTTTCTCAGCGGCATGCTCACGCTTGCCTGCCTGATGCTCGTGGCGGCGCTCGGCGTCGTCTACTTTGTCAAAGTGCAGTTCGACCGTCCGGGGCCGCTCAAGACCTCGACCGTGATCGTCGTGCCGAAGGGCGAAGGCGTCAGCGCCATCGCGGAGCGGCTGGAGCGTGAGCACGTGATCGGCGATCGCCGCGTGTTCATGACGAGCGTGCTCTACTTTATGTATCTGCGGGGGCAGGGCAGCCTCAAAGCCGGCGAATATGAATTCGACAAATATGCAAGCATCCGCCAGGTCCTCGACACGTTGGTCGAAGGACGCTCAATCGAGCACAAGGTGACGCTTGCCGAAGGCCTCACCAGCCAGCAGATCGTCGAGCGCCTGCTCGCGCATCCGGAGCTCAAGGGCACGATCGCCCAAATCCCCGCCGAGGGCACGCTGCTGCCAGACACTTATAAATTCGGTGGGAACGACACGCGGCAGGACATCATCGAGCGCATGCAGGCCGCGCAGGCGAAGTTTCTCGCCACGCTCTGGGACAATCGCGACCAGGATCTCATGATCTCAACACCGCAAGAGGCGCTCATCCTCGCCTCCATCGTGGAGAAGGAGACGAGCCGCGCCGACGAGCGTCCCCGGATCGCAAGCGTGTTCCATAACCGGCTGCGCAAGAAGATGCGGCTGCAATCGGACCCGACGATTATTTATGGGCTGGTGAAAGGCGTCGGCGTCCTCGACCATCCCATTACGCAAGACGAGCTCGACCGCGAGACCGAGTACAATACGTATAAGATCAATGGCCTGCCGCCGACACCGATCGCCACTCCCGGCCGCGCCGCGATCGAGGCCGTGCTGCGCCCCGCCAAGACGAGCGACCTTTATTTCGTGGCGGACGGAACGGGCAGCCACGCCTTCGCGCCGTCTCTCGACGCGCATAATAAGAATGTCGCGAAGTGGCGGGCGATCGAACGCGAGCGGCGTGCGCGCGAGGCGGAGCAGGCGACCGCCGCAGCCGCGAATGCGCCGCCTGTGGACGCGAGCACCAGCGCGGCCGCAGAGACAGGGGCCGTCACCCTGCCGGACGCTCTCGTCACCGTCGCCGGCGAGACGGCAGCCACGGGGGCCACGGAATCCCCGGCCGATGCAGGCGAGGCCGTGCCGCTGCCGAAGCGCAACCCCAAGCGCTGATTTCTTGACCGGCGGCCGAAGTAACCATTTTTGCCTAAGCTTCTGACCCATCGTCCCCCAACGCGAACCACTCGGCCTATAAGGCGCATATAAGCCTCCTCATTCGGCGAAGGGCCTGCAGGCGAATGACCTTGAAGAGCATGACCGGGTTTGCCCGC
This sequence comes from Methyloceanibacter sp., assembly GCF_050999895.1. Taxonomy (GTDB): domain Bacteria; phylum Pseudomonadota; class Alphaproteobacteria; order Rhizobiales; family Methyloligellaceae; genus Methyloceanibacter. The sequence goes on from NZ_JBPCOU010000090.1 coordinate 11,472, forward strand.
GCCGACGGCATCCATGGCAACATTGCCTGGAGTTGGGAAGCGCGCAGCGTCAACGGCCGCAATCTCGATCTGCGCCTGCGTTTGCCATCCGGGTCCGACGGCATCGAGCTGCGGGCGAGGGGGCTTTGCCAGGAGAGGTTGGCGCGTGGGAATTGCACCATCAATCTCTCCGTCAAGCGCGAGTCGGGCGAGATGGAGATCCACCTCAACGAAGCAGCGCTTCGCCAAGCCGTGGCGCTCGCAGAGCGCGCGCAAGGCCTGACCAATATGGCCGCACCGCAACTCGATACGCTGCTTGCAATGCGTGGCGTGGTGGAAGTGGCGGAGGGCGAGGAAAGCGAGGAAGAGCGTGCCGCCTTTGCCGACGTGCTTATCGCGGGGCTTGCCAAGGCGCTCGATCAGCTCGTGGATGCGCGTGCGCGCGAGGGCGAACGTCTCGCCGAGGTGATCGGCAAGCAGCTTGAACAGATCGGAAGCCTCGTCGAGAAGGCGGCGAACGCTCCGGCGCGGCAGCCGGCGGCCATCACCGCGCGCCTCGGCGAGCAGCTGAACCGGCTGATGGAGGGCGCTGCGGGTCTGGACCCCGAGCGCCTGCACCAGGAAGCGTTATTGCTTGCCGCCAAGGCCGACATTCAAGAAGAGATGGATCGCTTGCGCGCGCATGTCGCCGCCGCGAAAGAGCTGCTGCACGCGCGGGAGCCGGTCGGACGCAGATTCGAGTTCCTATCGCAGGAATTCAATCGCGAGGCGAACACGATCTGCTCCAAGGCTGCCGATATCGAGATCAGCCGCATCGGCTTGGAGCTCAAGACCGTGATCGATCAATTGCGTGAACAGATTCAGAATATCGAGTGAGGCGGTGATGGAAAGTCCGATCGCCCGCAGGGGGCTGATGCTGGTCTTGTCGTCGCCATCAGGTGCGGGCAAGACCACGCTTGCGCGCCATATCCTGGAGGGGCAGGGCATCGAGATGTCCGTGTCCTGCACGACGCGAAAGCAGCGCAACGGAGAGGTCGAGGGGAAGGATTATCACTTCATCGACCGCGAGACCTTCGCGCGCATGCGCGACCATAGCGAGTTCCTGGAATGGGCGGTCGTGTTCGATCACCATTACGGCACACCGCGTGCGCCGGTCGAGGCCGCGCTGGCGCAAGGTCGCGACGTGCTGTTCGACGTGGACTGGCAAGGGGCCGCGAGCCTGCGCGCCAATGCTCCCGGCGATGTCGTGACAGTCTTTATTCTTCCGCCGTCCGCAGCCGAACTGGAGCAAAGGCTCAATGTCCGCGCGCAAGACCCGCCGGACGTTGTGAAGCGGCGGATGCTCGGAGCCGGCAACGAGATTCAGCACTGGAACGACTACGATTACGTCGTCGTCAATCACGATGTGAATCAGTCCTCGAAAACAATTCGGTCGATCCTCGATGCCGAGCGCGTGCGGCGCTCCCGCCTTACCGGCTTGAAGGATTTCGTGCAGACGCTGCTGTCGGAGCTTTAGCCGACGCCACCAAGCGCATTGGCGATGCGGCAGAAATCGGCGACATCGAGCTCTTCGGCACGTGCTTGCGGGTTGATACCGAGCTTCAGCAAAAATATTTCGGCGTCGGGCGTGATTTGCCGCAGCGACGCGCGCAGCATTTTGCGGCGCTGGCCGAAAGTTGCGGCCGTCACTCGTTCCAACAATGTGACGTCGCAAGGTGGGGTGGGGATCGGCTTCGGCACAAGCTCGACCAAGGCGGAGTCGACTTTAGGCTTCGGCGTGAAGGCCTGCGCCGGGAGGGTCAGGAGGATGCGCCGTTCCGTGCGCCAGCCCGACAGCACGGCGAGGCGGCCGTAGTCCTTGGTCCGCGGCGCGGCGACGATGCGGTCCGCGACCTCGCGCTGAAACATCAACACGAGGCGATCGAACCAAGGCGGCCACGGCTCGGTCTTGAGCCAGCCCACAAGCAGGGGCGTGGCGATGCTGTAAGGCAGGTTGGCGACGATGCGGGCCGGCTTGCCGAGATCCATGCCGGCATAATCGACATGCTTGGCATCGGCGGCGATGATCTGGAGACGGCCGGGATACTGCGCGGCAATCGCATGGAGGGCAGGGAGGAAGCGTTCGTCCTTTTCGATCGCGACGACCCGACGTGCACCCTCGAACAGAAGAGCGCGTGTGAGGCCCCCAGGCCCAGGCCCGACCTCCACAATGGTCGCGTCGTCCAACGCGCCGGCTGCGCGCGCGATGCGGCGGGTCAAATTGAAGTCGAGGAGGAAGTTCTGGCCGAGGCTGCGCCGCGCGGTCAGTTCCAGCGCACGGATGACGTCGCGCAAAGGCGGCAGACCGTCGGGCGTGCTCACGCGCGGCTCGCCGCCGTCTTGTTCATCGCGGCTGCGAGGCGCAGAGCGGCAATCAAACTGTTGGGGCTCGCCCTTTCGGTGCCTGCCAGCGCAAAGGCCGTGCCGTGATCCGGCGAGGTGCGGACGAAGGGCAGGCCCAAGGTCACGTTGACGCCGGTATCGAAGGCGATGGTCTTGATCGGTATTAGCGCCTGGTCATGATACATGGTGATGGCGGCGTCATAGCCTGAGCGTGCGGCTGCGTGGAACAGCGTGTCGGCGGAATGTGGGCCGGTCACGTCCAGGCCCTTGGCGCGTGCCGCCTCGATGGCTGGCGCAACGATGTCGAGTTCCTCGCGGCCTAAGCTCCCGTCCTCGCCTGCATGAGGGTTCAGTCCTGAGACGGCGATGCGCGGGTGTGCGATGCCGAAGAAGCGGCCGAGATCGCGGGCGGTGATCTCGATGGTCGCCAGGATGAGCTCGGTCGAGAGTGCCGCCGGCACATCCTTCAGCGGGATGTGAATAGTAACCGGCACCACGCGCAGATCCTCGCCCACGAGCATCATCACGGGGTGCGGCGTCTCGCCTTCGCTTGCGGCGAGCGACGCCAGATATTCAGTATGCCCCGGAAAGGCGAAGCCGCCGCGATAGAGCATGGCCTTGCTCACCGGGTTGGTGACGACGGCAGACGCCTCCCCCTGCAGTACGAGACGGACCGCGTCCTCGATCGATTGCTGCACCGCGCGGCCGCACGCGACGTCGGGGCGGCCGGGCGTGACGGGGCCGGGCATATTTATTGGCAGCACGGGGAGGGCGTCCGCAAACAGCGCAGCGCCCGAGCGGATGTCATCGACAGTTTCTATCCTGACCGCGAGGCCGAGGGCTTTGGCGCGGTCGAGGAGGAGACCGGGATCTCCGAGCAGCACAAAAGGCGGTATAGCCTCGCGCTCGCGCGCCCGCCAGGCGCGCAGCGTGATGTCGGGCCCGATGCCGGCAGGGTCGCCGAGCGTGAGGGCGAGTAATCGATCGCTAGAACCCATGGCATCGGGCTAGCACGGAAATCTGACTAACGGTATTCGATGAAGGCGTCCTGCTTCAGATCGCGCAGAAGCCGTTCGGCGCGGATGGTCATTTCGTCGTTCATCAACTTCTTCTGGGTCTGCTCGCGCGCGGTCGCGTCGCCGCGGACGGCGCGCTTGCCGCAGACGGCGTAAAGCTCGATGCCCGAGGCCGACAGGGTGGGCGGCGTCATCTGCCCGACCTTGGCGTTTAGGACCAGGAGGCGTGCAGGTTGGGCGAGAGACGCCGGTGCCTGGTCGGATAAAGATTTCACGCTCGCGCCCTGTATCCCATTGGCGAGCTCGGTGACATTGGCGCAAGAATTGAAGCGGGCGCGAAGAGCTTCCGCTTCGGCGAGGCGTGCCGCGAGCGTCGCCTGGTTGGCGCCGCTTGGAACCTCGAACTTGACCTGACGCAGCTGCAATGTCGTTTCATCGGGCGTGCCGGTCTCGGCCTTCTCGCCGGTGCCTTCGGAGAGCGCCTTGTCGACATCGGCCTCGCCGATGTTCACTTCCTGGCGGAACTTGCGGCGCACGACGTCCTGCCAGAGGATCTGGGAGCGGATGCGGTCCCGCAACGTCTTGATGTCGACGCCCATTTGCCCGAGCGCCTTCGCCAGGCCATCGACGGGCATATTATTCTTCTTCGCCATGTCCTCGAGAATGCGATTGATGTCGCTCTCGTCGGCGTTAATGCCGAGCTTGCGGGCTTCCTGCTGTTGCAGTTTCTCGTCGATGAGAAGGTCGGTCGCTTGCTTCTTGAGCGCAGGGGAGGGCTCGGCTTTGGTGGTGATGGCGAGGAAGCGCTCGCGCTGCTCGATGTCGTAACCGGAGATCGGCTCGTCGTTGACGAGCACGACGATCGAGACCTCCTGCGTTAACGCGGAGCCGCCGATCAGGCACACGGCAAGCGTCAATGACGCCAGCAGCCAGATTACGGATTGAACTCTTACCATTGTGCTTCCTGCGCGTTTCAGCAGCCGCGTCTACGGGTTGTTCAGATCGGTCGAGTCCGGACTGACCATGCCTAAGGCCTCGCTCTGAACGCTGTAGGCGCCGAGATATTTCAAAGAGAAATTGACGAGAACGATCTGCTCCGGCTCGATGTCACGATCTTGCAGGAAGCTTTCGGCGTATTGAACGCTGAACATGAAACAGTCGTCCTGATAGCGCAGGCCGACCGCATCGGTGACGGTATAGTCGCGCTCGAGGTCATAGCGGATCTGACCGAGCAGCGCCCAACGTTCGGTCAGCGCCAGGGAGCCGGTGGTGCGGATTTCCTCGCGGCCCTCGTCGACAGTCAGGCCCTGCTGCTCCAGCCCCGGCTGCGCCACCGCCTTGGCATAGTTCACCCCGACCGATACTGGGCCGTAGTTCACGTTGGAGCCGAGATCTGTGCGCTGGGTGTCGAAATTATCCTGATCCCAGCGCGACTGGGCGACGAAGGACAGATACGAACTCGCCTGCACATAGAGCCCGCCGACATAGTCGGAGCGGGCGGTTTCAAGACCGGCGCCGGTTTGATCGTTGAACGGGTTCTCGCCGGCAAGCTGATAGCTCTCGCCGAACACGGCGCGGGCGTAGGCGCCGGAATAAAGCTGAGCGGTATAGCGCATGCCGACATTGGCGCGCGTGCCGGTTTCCATGCGGTCGTATCCGGAGAATTTGTCGATGTCGAAGAGGATGGTGTCGTCGAAGACGAGACTGATCGCGTCCTCGTTGGGGATCTCACCCTGATTTCCGACCTCGTCGGGGCGCGCGATGATCTGCCCGACCGGCTCCAAGATATGCGTCACGCTGCCGGTGTTGGCGACGAAGGGATAGCGATACTCCGCGCCGCCCACGGCATTGCCGCGAACAGGCGTGCTGTTGACGTCCACCGAGGTGACAGGTGTCGGCGCGATGTTGTCGCCGAGCGGGCTCGTGGTGTCGGCCGCGCTGAAGCCCGTGACGTCGTAGACATCGCCGCGTACCTGCGCGAACGGCGTGTAGACTTGGCCCATGCCATCGATCATCTGCCGGCGCCATTGCGCCTGGGCGATGAGGCGGCTGGAGTCGGGGCCTTCCTCGCCGCTCGTCAGGCTCATGGCATTGGCATTGAAGCTGAGCTCACCGCCGACGATGGGCTGGCTGACGATGTAGTCGTAATCGACAATGGGAAGAACCCAGGCTTGCGCGCTCGGCTCACCATCGGTGAAGAGCAGGTTGCCGGTCTCGTAGAAGCGGGTGCTCATGTAGTTGCGGTCGTGCAGGCCCTCCAGGAACACCTGCGAGACGCGGTCGGTCTTGAGCCTGCTGTCGAGACTGTAGAAGCGGCGGAACGTGTCGTCGGTCTCGGCGAGAATGTCCCAGCCATAGCCCCAATAAGGATTGAGCGCGAACTTACCCGCGGTCTTGATGCTGCCGCGGAAATCACTGTCGGCGGGGCTGTCGGCATTCGAATCGGTGACGACGCCTGCGAGATCGACGTAGTAGGCGCCGGTCGAGAGCCGATGCCGCCAATTGCCCTGCAGCAGCGTTCCCGCCTTGGTGGTGAACATCGGGGCGAAGGTGAAGTCGAAATTATCCGACAGAGCGAAATAGTACGGCACCTGGAAGGTGCTGCCGAGCTGATCGGTATTGCCGTAGCTCGGGATGAGGAAGCCGGATTTACGCTTCACCGTCGGATCGGCCATCTGGAAATACGGCACCCAGGCGACGGGCACGCCGAAGAGGTCGAACTGGGCGTTCTTGTAGGTGATGGTCGCCTGGTCGCGGCGATGGGTAATCTTTTGCGCGCGGATGCGCCAGGTCGGCGCTTTCTCCGGGTTTCGCAGGCAAGGTTTGCAAGGCGTGAACCAGCCGTCCTGGAACACGGTGACGTTGCCGGCCTCGCGCGATGCGGTGGTGGCGACGATGCGGGTGTCTTCCTGGGTGACGACCTTGAGCGCGTCGATGAAGCCGTCGCGGAAATCGTCGGTGAGGGTGATGTGGTCCGCCGTGATCACCGCGCCGTCGGGGTCCTTGATGCTCACATTGCCTTCGGCCTTGAGCGTGTTGGAACCGCGGTCGTAGACCACGCGCTCGGCGATCAAGGTGTAGTTGCCGTAATAGATCTCGACATTGCCCTTGGCGGTGATCCGGTTGTTGTCGTTGTCGTAGATCATCTCGTCGGCTTGCAGCAGCATGGGCTCGTTGTCGCCGATCTTGGGCGCGGTCAGGGACTTGGTGAGCTCACTCGCCTTCTCCTGCTGAGCGGCGGCGATCTGCTCCTGCTGAGCGGCGGCGATCTGCGCGCCGGCAAGCGCAAAACCGCAGGCGAGCAGGCAGGCAAAAGCTGCCTCGCGCCAGCTGCAGACGCAATGGCCCATAGACGCGGCGAAGCCGGGCAGGGCCCGGCGCATCCTCCTCATCGCTTCCCCCGTGGCCATGGTCAGCCGTCCTCTTTGTACAAGAGCACGGTCAGCGCGAGGCTCGCCGCGACGATGACGGGAACCCAGGCCGCGGCCACCGCGGAGGTCAGTCCGGACATGGCGAAATTGCGCGAGACTTCGGCGAACACGAAGAACCCGAAACCGGCCGCCAGCCCGACCATGGCGTTCAGCTGAATCTTGCCGAAGCGGAAGCTGCGCAAGGAGCAGGTGGCGGCGATGAGCACCATGGTCACGAGCACGAAGGGCCGCGACAGCAGCAGCTGATACTGCACGCGGTACTGGGTCGCCGGCAGCCCGGCGCGTTCCGCGATCTGGATGAAATTCGGCAGATCCCAGAATGAGATCGAGAACACGGTGCCGAGACTGTCGCGCACCTGGGTCGGGGTCAGATAGGTGCTGAGAATATAGCTCTCATAGTGCGCCGGCTCCTGGCCGACGGCGCTGACCCAGGCATCCTGCAACTCCCAGCGGCCGTCCTTGAGCACGGCCTTCGCCGCTTCGATGCGTTCGGAGAGACCCTGATCTTTGTCGTATTGGAAAACGGTGACGCCGCCGAGCTCGAGACCCTGGTTCAGCACGCGCAGGGAGTGAATCACCGACTGACCGTCGACCCCATCCTGGCGCAGCCAGGCGCCGGCGTTCTTGTTCGCCTTGAGCAAGGATTCGTCACGGTCGAAGGCGAGGGCGTAAAGCCGCTCGGCCTCGCCGCGCGCCAACGCGCCGACGGGGTTGTAGAGCAGGATGAAAGCCACGCCGAGCAGGAAGGCGACGACCATGGCCGGAAGGCAGAACTGCCAGACCGAAACGCCGGCGGCGCGCAACACGACGAGCTCGGAGGAGCGATTCAGCATCAGGAACACGCCGATCGTGCCGATGAGAACGGCGAAGGGAAGGATCAGCTCGGAGAAGGACGGCAGGCGCAAAAGCGTGATCCAGGCGAGCAGGAAGCCTGGAACGTCGCCGGAATACTTGCCGGCGCGGCGCAGAATCTCGATGAGATCTACGAAGAAAATCAGCACGCAGCAGATGACGAACATCGCCACCATGGCGATGAGGAAGCGCAGCGAAAAATAGCGCGCAAGGGTCCCCACTGCACTGATGCCTGGCATCTGCGCTCTCACTTCGCCTGCATCCCTCTCGCGGCCCAAAATCTTATATTTTTTGGCTGGAACTCGAAGTTCAGCTTGGACCGAATTTCTGGCGACATTCTAACGTGTGCGGCCCATGCCGCAACGAGAATCGCCCCCACTGGAATAGCATAAACCAAGGCCACAGCGGATGCATTCAGGGCCACAAGATTGGAGGCTGTGAGGCCCGCTATGCGCAACCCCAACGCGAGGCCGAAGGCTAGGAGAATTTGCGCCCAGCGGCTGTCGCGGGTGGTGCGCGCATGGCCGAGGACGGCGACGGCAAGGAAGGCGAACAGCAGTGGATAAAGGGCGGTGGAGAAGCGGTCGTGCAGCTCCAGACGGATTGCGCCCCCAAAACTCTTCACGTCCTTGGCAGTCAGATTGAGCAGCTCGCCCAGATATCGCTCGCGCGGCGCCATGCCCTTGCTGCCGCTGGTCTTGGCGTTGAGCTCGGAAAGATCGAGGACGTTTTGGTCGAAGGCCACGATTTGCACGTTTTTGTCTTTGGCCTCGCTGTCGTAGCGATGCACGTAGCCGTCCATCATCACGAGATAGTCGCCGTCCTCATTGCTGAGGATGCGGCCGCGCTCGGCGAGGTAGCTCATCACTTCCTTGTCGTCGCGCTCATCCTGGACGAGGAGCCCGAGCAAATCCCCATTCATGGCGCGATCGCGGATATGAAAAGTGAGACCCGATTCGGGGCTGGAAAATCGGCCTGGCTGAAGGACTTGCGAGACAATGTCGGCGCGCACCGGAGTGACGAGGGTGCGCAGCGCACGCATCGAGGCCGGGGTGACGTAGAGGTTGGTGACGAGGATCGCCACGCTAACGACCGAGGCCAGGATGATGAAAGGGGCGCCGATCCGCCAAATCGGCGCGCCGGCGGCCGTCATCACGATGAGTTCGCTGTCGCCATTCATGCGGTCGAGCGTGTAAAGCGCGGCCATCAGCACCGCATTGGGAGCGATTAGCGCGATGAGGCTCGGGAGGCTGAGAAGCGTCATGTGCAGAAAGAGGCCCAAGCCCTGACCCTGCGAGGTGATCAGGTCGAGCTCCTTCAGGGCTGTAGCGAGCCACACGACGGATGTCAGCGTGAGCAGGATGACAACGAAGGCGTTGGTCACCTGCCGCAGCACGTATCGGCCGAACAGTGTCATGGCCGTTTCGAGATGTCCCCCAAGTGGCCCAGTAGGCTGGCGGCGCGAGGCGCCAACCGTCTGGTGCCGCTGACGATTCCCATCAGGCTAACATGGCGGAATTTCGACGTTTTGGGCCAGCTTGCTTTCCGGCGGCGCAGGATTTAGGTAGGGTGACTGCAATCCATGCCGCTGTTGCAAAATTGCACCAGCGAGCGCGCCGGCAGCGACTCACGGCGCGGCTCGTGCGTCCGCGATTGGCACGGCGGCAATGGTATCGAGGGAGTTCCAATTGAGCGATCAACCCGTAATTTCGTTTGCTGGCGCGCGCGGCCCCGGGGAGGGCGTCGTGGTCGTTCTAGCCGAGGATGGACCCAAATTTAGCCCCATGGCCCAAGACTTCGACAAGAAGTCGAAAGGTTTGCTGACGAAGGCTGGAGAACTCATCGGGTTTAAGGGCAAGAAGGACAGCTACGTTAACTTGCTCGTGCCGACAGGACTCAACCTGTCGCGCCTCGTGGTCGCCGGCATTGGTAAGCCGGCTGAGTTCGGTCCCGAGGACTGGCTCAATCTCGGCGGCTGTCTGCGCGGCGCGCTGACGGGCAAAGAAGGGCAGACGGCGCATGTCTTTCTCGAGATCGCAAACGGCGAGGTGGACACCGCAGACGTCGCAAGTTTTGCTCTCGGGATGTTGCTCCGCGGCTACAGCTTCAAAAAGTACAAGACGACGGACAAATCCAAGAAGGCGGCCAACGAGCTCGAAAAGAGCCTGAAGAAGGTCGTCATCCATTGCGCGGATCCGCGCGCGGCGACAAAGGCGTTTGCGACCGGTCAGGCGATCGCGCATGGCGTCGACGTCGCGCGCGATCTCGTCAACGAGCCTGCGAATGTGCTCGGCCCATCCGAATTCGCGCAGCGTGCCAAGGAGCTGACGAAGGTCGGCGTCCAGGTCGAGGTGCTGAACGAGCCGGCGCTGAAAAGGCTCGGCATGGGTGCGTTGCTGGCCGTGGGGCAGGGCAGCGATCAGCCGAGCCATGTCGTCGTCATGCAGTGGCGCGGCGCGGGCCCGAAGGGGGGCGACCCGATCGTCTTCGTCGGCAAGGGCGTGACCTTCGATGCCGGCGGAATCTCGCTGAAGCCCGCTGCGGGCATGGAAGACATGAAGGGCGACATGGCGGGCGCCGCTTGCGTCGTCGGTCTCATGCGCACGCTGGCCGAGCGCAAGGCGAAGGCGAACGTCGTCGGCATTATCGGTCTCACCGAGAATATGCCCGGCGGCGGCGCTCAGCGTCCGGGCGACGTCGTGAAAGCGATGTCGGGAAAGACCATCGAGGTTCTTAACACGGACGCCGAAGGCCGCATGGTACTCGCCGATTGCCTCTGGTACGCGCAGCAGCGCTTCAAGCCGAAAGCCATCGTCAATCTCGCGACGCTCACCGGCGCGGTGATGGTCGCACTCGGCAAGGAGCATGCCGGGCTTTTCTCCAACAACGACGGTCTGTCCAACAAGCTGCTCGCTGCCGGAACTGAGACGGGCGAGAAACTGTGGCGGCTGCCGCTCGGGCCCAAATACGACAAGCTGATCGATTCCAAGGTCGCCGACATCAAGAACACCGGCGGACGGTGGGGCGGCTCGATCTCGGCGGCGCAGTTTTTGCAGCGCTTCATCAAGGACGGCATGCCGTGGGCGCATCTCGACATCGCCGGCACGGGCATGGCATCCGCCGACACCGACATCAATCGGAGTTGGGGTCCAGGGTTCGGCGTGCGTCTGCTGGATCGGTTCGTGCGCGATCAATACGAGCGGCAGTGACCCTGGGCAGCGCGCAACGATCCACCTAATCGTCCCAACATAATTTTCCATAATATACCTTATGCGAATCAGGGTGGGCCAGAAGAATGACCGAATTCCGCTATCGCCTTGTCTCCACTCGGCAATTTTGTTCGTTATCGCCGCGTCATAGAATAGAGTTGTCGGCAGGGGGCGCAGCCATCCCTGACGCCGCGGAGAAACGCCACTCGCTCGACGATCTCCTGGCGGTGATGGCGCGGCTACGAGATCGTGAGACAGGGTGCCCGTGGGATCGCGACCAGACTTTTCAAAGTATCGCGCTCTACACGATCGAGGAAGCCTACGAGGTCGCCGACGCGATCGACCGCGCCGACATGGACGCGCTCAAAGACGAGCTCGGCGATCTGCTTTTGCAGGTCGTCTATCACGCGCAGATGGCGTCGGAGCAAAACGACTTCAATTTTAGCGATGTGGTGAGCGCGATCACGGCGAAGATGATCCGCCGGCACCCTCATGTGTTCGATGATTCGACGCGGGAGGATCAGTTTCAGCGCGACAATCTTTGGGAGCGTATGAAGGCGGAGGAGAAGGCGGGAAAGGGCGACGCTGGTCCCCGCTCCCAACTAGACGACGTGCCGTTGGCGCTGCCGGGCCTAACGCGCGCGATCAAGCTTCAGTCGCGTGCGGCGCGTGTCGGTTTCGACTGGCCCGATATTGCGGCCGTGCTGGCGAAAACCGAGGAAGAAATCGCGGAGCTGAAAGCGGCTCTCGCGCAGAAGCACGACGAGAGTGCGGCCGCGAATGTCGCCGAAGAGTATGGCGACATCCTCTTCGTCATGGCCAATCTCGCGCGGCATCTGCGCGTTGATCCAGAGGCGGCGCTGCGGGCGGCGAATGCAAAGTTCACGCGCCGCTTCCACAGCATCGAGCAGGCGCTTGCCCGCGATGGACGCAAGCCCGAGGACGCAACGCTCGAAGAAATGGATCTGCTGTGGGACGCCGCAAAGGATGCCGAGGCAAAAGACTAGGGCCTACTCCGCGGCCTCCCCGAGCCGCGCGGACCCGGCGAGACGGGCGAGCATATGCAGTTTCTGCGGCGCGATGCGAATCCGCAGCGCGGTCGCGCCCTCGCCGAGATTGGACCGCTCGACCACCTCGCAGTTCTCGTAGATCCAATTCTCAAGCGACCCTTCGTCGGGTCCTAGCTCGATGCGCAGAACGTCGCGGGTACGATTGAGCCGCCGCTCGATCTTGCTGCGAAGCGCGTCGAGGCCGAAACCGGTAACGGCGGAGACCACGACGGCCCCCGGCTCCCGGTGAGATTCGTTCTCGACGCGCTGGCGGCCCGTTTCGTCGAGTAGATCCGACTTGTTCCAGACTTCGAGCACGCGGCCCAGCGCCTCGTCCGCATCGATACCGAGCTCGGAGAGCACGGCGTTGACGTCGGCGCGCTGGCTTCCGGTGGCGGCGTCGGCGATGTCGCGGACGTGCAGGATCAGGTCGGCTTCCTGCACTTCTTCGAGCGTCGCACGGAAGGCCGCAATGAGTGTGGTGGGGAGATTGGAGATGAAGCCCACGGTGTCGGACAGAACCGCCTTGGTACCGCCGGGCAGTCGTAGGCTGCGAATGGTGGGATCGAGAGTGGCGAAGAGCGTGTCCTCGGCGAGCACCCCCGCCCCGGTCAGCGCGTTGAAGAGCGTCGACTTGCCGGCATTGGTGTAGCCGACTAGCGCGACGGTCGGATAGGGCACGCGCTCGCGCGATTTTCGGTGCAGAGCGCGGGTTCGGCGCACCTGCTCGAGTTCGCGGCGAATGACGTCGATGCGTTCGCTGATGAGGCGGCGGTCGGTCTCGATCTGCGTCTCGCCCGGGCCGCCGAGAAAGCCGTGGCCGCCGCGCTGGCGTTCGAGATGGGTCCAGGAGCGCACCAGCCGGCTCTTCTGGTAGACGAGATGGGCAAGCTCGACTTGCAGGCGCCCTTCCCGCGTGCGTGCGCGCTCGCCGAAAATCTCCAGGATCAACCCGGTGCGGTCGAGCACCTTCGCATTCCACGCGGTCTCGAGATTGCGCTGCTGCACCGGGGTGAGCGCAAGGTCGACGATGACGAGCTCGGCGTCTTCTCCGCGGATGAGGCCCTCGAGTTCCTCGACCTTGCCTGCGCCGAACAGCGTCGCAGGCTTCGGCCGCGAGACCGGCACGAGACCACTTGCGCGGATGTCGAGATCGAGCGCCAGCGCGAGACCGACGGCCTCTTCGAGCCGCGCCGTCGGCGAACGCTCGCCCGCGCCGGTGCCTGTGCGGTGCAGTTTGCGTGTGACTGGGGCGAGAACGGGGCTCAACACAACGGTGCGCACGCGGCCCGTTTCATTCGGCTCACGCTCCCGGCGCGGTTCCGCCGGTGTCTTCTTCCGCTTCAGCGCTTTCGGATTCGTCGGACGCAATTACTCTCCGGCACCTTCGGGTTCAATGTCCGCAAGCTGAATTGGCTGACCCGGCATGATGGTCGAAATCGCGTGCTTGTAGACGAGCTGTGAATGCCCATCCCGCCGCAGCAGGACACAGAAATTATCGAACCAAGTCACAACGCCTTGGAGCTTAACGCCGTTCACCAGAAAGATGGTCAAGGGGACCTTGTTTTTGCGAACGTGATTGAGAAACGTGTCCTGAAGACTTTGCGTGCGTTCAGTTGCCATGGGCTTCCCCGTGCCTTTGGTCCACGCTTACGCCCGATTCTGGCCCCGGAATACAGCCTCCCGGTCAGACTGGCGCATTAGACGCGATTGCGGGGCACGACTGCAAGCGTTCTGATGCGGCTTAGGGCCGTAAACGGGTCCGTTTTTGGCGAGATTAAGCGGTTTCTGAGTGCGGTCAGCGCATGGCGGGGACGCGCTCGGCGGAATGCACGCCCAGCGCGCGGAGCTTACGGTGCAGCGCCGAGCGCTCCATTCCGACGAATTCCGCGGTGCGGGAAATGTTGCCGCCGAAGCGGTTGACCTGGGCCAGCAGGTATTCGCGCTCGAAGATTTCACGCGCGTCGCGCAAGGGGAGCGACATCAGATGCTCCCCCCCTGCGCCGTTCGGGGATAGCGGAACCGGCGAGACGATCTCTTCGGGAAGCATCTCCGCGGTGATCAGGGTTTCGTCGTCGCCGCCGACGAGAATCATCAACCGCTCGATGACATTGCGCAGCTGGCGGACATTACCCGGCCAATCGTGGGATTGCAGCACGGCCATGGCGTCCTCGCCGATGCGGCGCGGCGGCAAACCCGAGGCAACAGAGATCTGCTGCACGAAAAAGCGCACGAGCTCGGGCACGTCCTCGCGGCGCTCCGAGATGCCCGGCACGCGGATGGGAACGACGTTGAGGCGATGATAAAGATCTTCGCGCAAGCGCCCCGCCGCGATCTCTTTCTGCAATTCGTGGCTGGTGGAGGAAATCACGCGCACATCGACATGCACCTTGGGCCCGCCGCCGAGACGCTGGAAGCGCTGCTCGACGAGCACGCGGACGATCTTGGCCTGGGTCTCCATCGGCATGTCGGCGATTTCGTCGATATAGAGCGTGCCGTTATGCGCCTCCTCCAGCGCGCCCACCTTGCGCGCGCCCGAGCCGGCGCCCTCCTCGGTTCCGAATAGCTCGAGCTCGACGCGGTCCGGTACCATGGCGGCTGCGTGAAGCACCACGAGGGGGCCGTCGGCGCGCGCCGACTTGATGTGCAGCATGCGCGCGGCAAGCTCCTTGCCGCAGCCGGAGGGTCCGGTGATCAGGACGCGGCTATTGGTGGGCGAGACCTTGTCGATGGACTGCCGCAGCTGGGTGATCGCAACCGAGCGTCCGACCATCTCGAAGCTGTAGGTGCTGCGCTCGCGCAGCTCGCGGTTCTCGCGGCGGAGCTTGGAGGCTTCGAGCGCGCGTGCGGTGATCAGCACGAGCCGATCCGCCTTGAACGGCTTTTCGATGTAGTCGTAAGCGCCGCGCTTGATGGCCGCGACGGCGGTTTCGATGTTGCCGTGACCGCTGATGATGATGACGGGCAACTCCGGATGCGCCGCTCGAATGCGGTCGAGAAGCTCCAAGCCGTCGAGCTTCGAGCCTTGCAGCCAGATGTCGAGGATCACGAGCGTCGGCCGCCGGTCCTCCACCGCCGCGAGGGTCTCGTCGCTGTTCTTGGCAAGGCGTGTGGAGTGCCCCTCGTCCTCGAGGATGCCCGCAACGAGTTCCCGAATGTCGGCCTCGTCATCAACGATCAGGATGTCAGACGCCATGGGTTACTTCCTCTCCCTCCTCGACCGCTTCACGCGCGGTGGTCTCGACCGAGACATCGTCCTCCGGCGCCACCACGCCAGTGGACCCCGCGTTTGTCAGGGGCAGCTCCATGCGGACCGAGGTCCCTTCGATTTTACCGTTGCGCGTCGGCGCGTCGGCGAGAATGAGCGTGCCGCCATGCTGCTCGGTGATTCGCTGCACGATGGCGAGGCCGAGCCCGGTCCCCTTAGCGCGGGTCGTCATGTAAGGCTCGACCAGGCGATGACGATCTTCCTTCGGAAGACCGCAGCCATTGTCGATGACCGTGATCTGGACCCGGTCGCCCTTGCTGCGCACCCTGGTCAGGATGCGGCCAGTATTGGCGCGCGCAGGGTCCGCCTCGGCGGCGGAGTCGATGGCCTCGCCGGCGTTCTTGACGAGATTGGTGACGGCTTGGGTGAGCAGCCTGCGATCGCACAAGGTGACCAGCGGTTTCGGCGGCAGCTCGAACTCGAATTTGATGTCAGGCCGGCTGACCTGGAACAGGAACACGGCCTCGCGCACGAGCTCGCGCACATCGTGGGGCTCCATCACCGGCTTCGGCATGCGCGCGAAAGCCGAGAATTCATCCACCATGCGGCCAATATCGGACACTTGGCGGATGATGGTGTCGGTACACTGATCGAAGACCTCGCGGTCTTTGGTGATGGAGTCGCCGTATTTGCGGCGGATGCGCTCGGCGGAAAGCTGGATTGGTGTCAGTGGATTCTTAATCTCGTGCGCGATGCGCCGCGCCACGTCGGCCCAGGCCGAGCTTCTCTGCGCGCTGACGAGCTCGGTTATGTCGTCGAAGGTGACGACGTAGCCTTCCGCCTGCTGCTCGGTCCCCTCGCTCGTCACGCGCACCGCGAAATTACGTTCGGAGCCCGCGCGGCGCAGCGAGACTTGGTCCGAGACGAGGCGCCGATCCTGCTTCTGCGCGCGCTTGAAGAGCGGGCCGAATTCCGGGATGGCGCTCGCGAGGGGCTGCCCCGTTAGAGTGTTCTCCTTGGCCCCTAACAGGGTTTCGGCGGAGCGGTTGACGAGCGTGATCACACCATTGGAGTCCACGCCGACCACGCCTGCCGTGATACCGGAGAGCACGGCCTCCATAAAGCTGCGCCGCTCGTCGAGCTTGGTATTGGCGCCGATCAGCTCGTCGCGCTGGCTCTTCAGCTCCGAGGTCATTGTGTTAAACGTGGTGCCGAGCACGGCGAGATCGCCATCGGCGGGATCCACATCGAGCGCCCCGCCGAGATTGCCTTCCGAGATCTGCTGCGCCGCGCCCATGAGCTGACGGATCGGCGCCACAAGGCGGCTCGCGAACCACATGCCGATCCAGATCGCCGAAAGCAGCAGCGTCAGCGCGATGGCCACATACATGAGGCCGAAGGCCACCTGCACGCCGGTCCGGCGTTGCTCCAGGAGCTGATACTCGGCGACATTCGCCCGTGTGGCGCGAAGCTGGTCCAGCACGCGGGCGTTCACCGGGCGGATGACGTAGAGATATGTATCGTTGAAATTTTGCAGTGTCTTGATCGCGCCGACCATGTGGGATTGCCCCGGCGCGATCACGATGACCTGGCCTTTCTTGGCAAGCTCCATCGCCGCTGGTGGCGGCGGCTTATACGGGAAGTCTTGCAAGGTTGCGGCGGTGGCGAGGACCTTCCCCTTGCTGTCGATCAAATATGCGATGGGTAGCGCCCTGATCGCTGCCTGCGCGGTGAGGAAATTGCCGAAGCCGTCGGGGCGTGAGCGGACCAGGTCTACCGCTTCGTCAATGTCCTTCGCCATGCCGAGCGTGTCGGCGCGGATGACTTGGCCGTGCTCCTGCACGTAAGCCGTAGCCACGTCGATCGAATTCTGGATGATGGATTTGGTGCGTACTGAGAACCAATGGTCCAGCCCGCGGGCGAGAGAGACGCTGGCGAACACCGCGAGCAGAATGGCGGGCACGACCGCGATGACGCTGAAGAGGCTGACGATGCGGACGTGGAGCTGGGCGCCTGCGGCTTGCTGACGCCGGGCAAGCCAGAGCCCCGTCACCTGCCAGGCGATGATCCCCACCATCGCCAGGACAAGAACCAGATTGATAAGAAGGACGCCTACCACCACCCGGTGGTTCGGAACGATAGGCGTTAGGCCGGTCAGGATCACGTAGGTCGCGAGACCGGAGCACAGCGAGAGCACCATGGTGATCAAGCCGAGCGTGAAGGGCAACCGCCGGCGCGCGCGCGATTGAGACTGCGCCTTGACGGGCTGCGTCTTGTTCGTTCGCGAGGAGGCTTGGGCGACAGAGTCAGTCAATGTGCCTGGCGTCCGCCAAAACGCCACCTTGTCGATCGCCTCGCGCAAATGCTGAAGGAAGCTACGCAACCCCTCCCCCCTCTATCCTGGTCTTTAACCCTGATACGTCGCCGGGAGCGCTCCCCATTGGGGAGTGGTTGCAATAAAATCACAATGTGGCGCTTTGGCGACAATCAAGCTTCGGTGATCGCGCGTCCACACCTTCTGCGGCCGAGGGTTGTAGCTCGGGCGAGATAGTCCTGAAGGTCTTGATTCGCGTTGGAATTCGCTTAGAGGCCGGGGCTGCGCACGACCTTGATGCCCAGGTCGCGCATCTTCTTGCGCAAGGTGTTCCGGTTCAACCCAAGCAGGTCGGCGGCGCGGATCTGGTTGCCGCGCGTGGCCGCCAGTGCCGCAGTGATGAGGGGAAGCTCGATCTTGCGCAGCACGCGGGGATAGAGGCCGGGCGGCGGAAGTTCCTGGCCGAAGCTCATGAAATAGTCGGAGAGAAAGCGCTCGACGGATTCGGACAGATCGCCCTGCTGCTCGGCGGCTTCCGAAAATGTGATGCGCGTGGCGCTGGAAAGTTCGCTGTCCACCATCTCCTGGGTCACGGTGTCCTGCGCGTAGATCGCCGAAAGACGCCGCACCAGATTCTCCAGCTCACGCACATTGCCGGGCCACTGATAGTGTTTCATGCGTTCGATGGCGCTCGGCTCGAACGCTTTCGGCGGCAGTCCCTCCTTCTCCGCGATGCCGAGGAAATGCCGCACGAGGTCGGGGATATCCTCCAGCCGCTCGCGCAACGGCGGCAGCCGCAGCGGGACGACGTTCAGCCGATAGAACAGATCCTCGCGGAACAGGCCCTGATCGATCTGCTGGCGGAGGTCGCGATTGGTGGCTGCGATGATCCTGACATTGGTGCGGATCGGGGTGCGTCCGCCGACGGTCGTGTATTCGCCTTCCTGCAAGACGCGGAGGAGTCGCGTCTGCGCCTCCATCGGCATGTCGCCGATCTCATCGAGAAACAGCGTGCCGCCTTCGGATTGCTCGAAGCGTCCGATGTGACGGCTCTGCGCGCCGGTGAAAGCGCCCTTCTCGTGACCGAACAATTCGGATTCGATTAGCTCGCGCGGGATCGCGGCCATGTTGATGGCGACGAAGGGGCCGTTGCGGCGCTTGCCGTATTCGTGCAGCGCGCGCGCGACGAGCTCCTTGCCGGTACCGGACTCGCCCGTGATCATCACGGTGAGGTCGGTCTGCGTCAGCCGCGCCAAGACGCGGTAGATATCCTGCATGGCGGCGCAGCGGCCGATCAGCGGCAGCCCGTCATTGGAATCGACGGCGAGGCGTTGGGCCTTGCGGCGAGGCTCCGCCAGCGCGCGGCCGACCACGGCGACCAGCTCGTTGAGATCGAACGGCTTGGGCAGGTATTCATAAGCCCCCCGCTCCGCGGCCGTGATCGCGGTCATGAACGTGTTCTGCGCGCTCATGACAATGATGGGCAGGTCCGGCCGAAGCTTCTTGACGCGAGGAATAAGGTCGAAGGCGTTCTCGTCGGGCATCAGCACGTCGGTGATGACGAGATCGCCCTCGCCTTGGCTGATCCAGCGCCAGAGCGCTGCGGCATTCCCGGTGGCGCGGGGCACGTAGCCGGCACGGGCGAGTGCCTGGTTAAGCACCGTGCGGATCGCGGCGTCGTCGTCGGCGATCAGTATGTTTCCCTTGCCCATTGACTCAAGCCTATCCCGTCTGCGTCGTTTCGCCTTCGGCCATGGGCATGAGCGCCCGGAACACGGTGCATTTTGGCCGCGAGTCAAATTCGATGATGCCGCCATGATCGTCGACGATCTTCGCTACCAGCGCCAAACCGAGGCCGGTGCCCGACGGCTTCGTGGTTACGAACGGATCGAAGAGATGCGGCATGAGGTCCGCGGGCACGCCGGCGCCGTTGTCCTCGACAGAAATCTCCAGCGGCAGGCCGACGCGTGCCTGGCTTCCCGGCACGGACAGGCGCACGCCCGGTCGAAACGAGGTTCTCAGCGTGATCTGTCCGTCGGCGCGGTCCTGGCCGATGGCTTCGGCGGCGTTCTTGACCAGATTGAGAAAGACTTGAATGAGCTTGTCGCGACTGCCGGGCACCGGCGGCAGCGAAGGGTCGTAATTCTCTACGATCTTGATCTGGCGCGCGAAGCCCGTCTTAGCGATCTGCTTCACATGGTCGAGGACGTCATGGATGTTCACGGGCTCACGCTGGATGGGACGCTGATCGCCGAAGATCTCCATGCGATCGACTAGCTTGCAGATGCGATCCGACTCCGCGCAGATGAGCCGCGTCAGGGTGCGATCGTTTTCGCCCCGGTCGGCCTCGAGCAGTTGCGCCGCGCCTCTGATCCCGGATAGCGGGTTCTTGATCTCGTGAGCGAGGACCGCGGCGAGGCCGGAGACGGAGCGAGCCGCGCCGCGATGGGTGAGCTGGCGCTCGATCATTTGAGCCATGCTGCGCTGCTGCAACACGATCAGCACCCTGCCCGACACTTCGGGCAGCGGGCCGCCGTAAAGGTCGACGAGCTTCGGCGCGCCAAAGCGGTAGGAGCCGAGATCCACGCCGTACTCATTGACGGTCGTGCCGTTGCGCTGCACCTGCTCGACAAGAGCGATCAACGGGCTGCCAAAGGGGACGACGTCGGTGAGGTTCCGGCGGCAAAGCACGCCAGCGCTCATTTGGAAGAAATCTTCGGCGGCGGTATTGGCGTATTCGATGGCAAGCCCCTCCCCTAAAACGAGGAGCGGATGCGGCAGGGCGCCGAGAAGGTTCTCCGGCAGCACCGGGACAGCCGTTTCGCCGCGTGGGCTCTTTTTGGTGAAGCCGCTCAACACGTGTATCCTTGGTGAACTCTAAACGCGGGTGCATAAAAATTATGCAATTCTGCCCCTTGATCTATTATTGGGCACACTACGGAGGATTTGCCCGGCAGGCAACACTCGTTTTGCCGCAGTGCAACAAATTCGTTTCCCGAAATGCGGGAATTTTGGAGGTTAACCCGTGCCGGTTGCAGCTTTGATCGTGGCGGCCGGACACGGCACCAGAGCCACCGGCGAAACCTTAGTTCCCAAGCAATATTGGCCGCTTGGAGACGTACCGATGCTGACGCGAAGCATCGCGGCCTTCGCCGGCCATGCAGGCGTTGGCGACATCGCTGTCGTCATCCATCCCGACGATGCCGCCCGCTACGATGCTGCGGCGCGTCCTTTCGGCGAGCGTTTGCTGGCCGCGGTTGCCGGCGGGGCCAGGCGGCAGGAGTCCGTCCGGGCCGGGCTCGAGGCGCTTGCGGCGACCGCACCATCTTCCGTTCTGATCCACGATGCCGCGCGTCCCTTCGTGGACGCCGGCCTCATCGGCCGTGTTCTCCACAGCCTCGATGCGCATGACGGGGCCCTGCCCTGCCTGCCCGTGACCGACACGCTGAAGCGCGGCGATGCGGGCCGTGTCGCGGGGACCGTCGACCGTCGCGATCTTTGGCGCGCGCAGACACCGCAAGGCTTTCGCTTCGATAAGATCCTCGCCGCGCACCGTGCCGCCGCGCAGGACGCGACGCTAGACTTCACCGATGACGCCGCGGTCGCAGAATGGTTCGGTCTGGATGTGGCGCTGGTCGAAGGATCGGAGATGAACGAGAAGCTCACCACGCGAGAGGATATTGCGGCCGCCGATGAGGTGTTGCGTGCGCGGGAAGGCCGGCGCGAAGACACGCTTCGCGTCGCAACGGGCTATGACGTCCACGCGCTCGGGTCCGGCGACGCCGTCATGCTGTGCGGGGTGCGCATTCCCCACAGCAAGAAACTCATCGGCCATAGCGATGCTGATGTTGGTCTGCATGCTCTGACGGATGCGCTGCTCGGCACGATCGCGGAAGGCGATATCGGCTCGCATTTTCCGCCGTCGGATGAGCGCTGGCGCGGCGCGGACTCAGAGATCTTCCTCAAGCACGCCGACGCGATGCTGAAGGCGCGGGGCGGCGAAATCGTGCATGTCGATCTCTCGCTTCTGTGCGAGGCGCCGCGCATAGGCCCGCATCGCGACGCTATGCGCGCGCGGATCGCGGGGATGCTCGGCATCGACGTGGACCAAGTCAGCATCAAGGCGACGACGAATGAGGGCTTGGGTTTTATCGGGCGTGGTGAAGGCATTGCGGCCCTCGCTACCGCGACGGTCCGCCTGCCATGAGCGACGGCTTCAGCATCGATGGGGAGCTTGTCGCGCAAGCCGAAGCCCTGCTCGATGCAGCGCGCGCCAAAGGCGACACCATCGCCACCGCCGAGTCCTGCACCGGCGGTCTCGTGGCCGCGACGTTGACCGCGGTGCCCGGCGCATCGGAGATCTTCGAGCGCGGCTTCCTCACCTATTCCAATGCCGCGAAGAGCGCCATGCTCGGCGTGCCGGTCTGGCTCATCGAGCGCCACGGCGCCGTGAGCGAGGATGTCGCGCGCGCCATGGCGGGCGGTGCGCTGAATCGCTCCCGCGCTACGCTTGCGGTCGCGGTGACGGGGATCGCTGGCCCTGATGGCGGCAGCGACGACAAGCCGGTGGGGCTGGTGCATTTCGCCGCCGGGCGGCGCGATACGCCCATGCTGCATGAGCGCGTGCTGTTCGGAGATCTTGGGCGAAACGAGATCAGGCGGCAGAGTGTCGCGCGGGCACTGGCCCTGGTCGCGCAACTATTGTAACGCCACGATGCGCATGCGCTTGCCGTAGATCTCGTCGGCGCGGGCCTCGAAGGCATCGGTATATTTCCGTATCGCCTTGGCGAACAGCCCGCCCATCAAGCGCTCCAGAAGACGGGAGCGGAAGCTGTAGGCGATATAAAACTCGATCTCGCAGGACTCCGCGCCCCGCGGCACGAATCGCCAGCGATTCTCCAGAAACGAGAACGGGCCGTCGAGATATTCGACGAGGATGGTGCGCTCCGGCCGGTCGAGCATCACCTGCGTGGTGAAACTGTCGCGGATCATCTTGTACCCGACCGCCATTAAAGCGGTGAGCACCTCCTTCCCGTCGCGCTGCTCGCGCCGCTTGATGACGAGGTCTTCGCAGAGCGGCAGGAATTTCGGATAGGCCTCGATGTCGGCGATCAGCGCGAACATGTCGTCGGCCGAGTAGCCGATGACGTGCGTGGTTTCGTAAACGTACATCGCTTGTGACGCCTCGGGCCTAATGCGGGAGCGGCGCGCGGCGCGCCGCTTTGAGGCGGTTGAAATCGTCCGCGGCATGATAGGACGAGCGGGTGAGCGGGCTCGCGGCGACGAGCAGGAAGCCTTTGGCCTCGGCCGCATTTCTATACGCCGCGAACTCATCCGGGGTGACGTAACGGTGGATCGCCGCATGCTTTCGCGTCGGCTGCAGATATTGCCCGATGGTGAGGAAGTCGACATCCGCTCCGCGCAGATCGTCCATGAGCGCCAGCACCTCGGGTTCCGTCTCGCCGAGCCCGACCATGATGCCGGATTTGGTGAAGAGGCCGCGGTCGCATGTCTTCGCCGCGGCGAGCAGCGCGAGCGAATGATCGTAACGCGCGCCCGGGCGAATGCGCCGGTAAAGGGATCGTACCGTTTCCATATTGTGATTGACCACGTCGGGCCTTGCCCCGCACACGATGTCGAGCCCCCCTGGTTTTTTCAGGAAATCAGGCGTCAGCACCTCGATGCTGGTCGAAGGCGCCGCTTTGCGTATCGCCTCGATCGTGGCGGCGACATGCGCGGCGCCGCCATCGGTCAGATCGTCACGGTCGACCGAGGTGACGACGACATGGGTAAGGTTGAGCGCGGCGATGGCGTTCCCGACCCGCTCGGGCTCAGAAGGATCGAGCGCTTCAGGACGCCCGGTCGCAACGTTGCAGAACGCGCAAGCGCGCGTGCAGATGTCGCCCATGATCATGATGGTCGCGTGCTTCTTGCCCCAGCACTCGCCGATATTCGGGCAGGCCGCCTCCTCGCAGACAGTGTGCAGAGCGTGGGCTTGCAACACCGCTCTGGTCGCGTCGAAGGCCTGCGCGCCGGGCGCCCGCACGCGGATCCAGGATGGCTTTGGCAGGACAGAAGTGTCCGGCAGCCGCGCCCTTTCGGGATGGCGCGGCCGCGTCTTAACTGCTGTCATGTCGAGCAATGTCACCATTCCTGCATCAGTCCCTGAATCTGCGCCACACAAAGAGCAACAAAATGGCGCCGACGGTGGCCACGAGCAGGTTGCCGAGCCAGCCATAGAACTCGATCTTCAAAAGGCCGGCGAGCGCGCCGCCGACGAAGGAGCCGGCAATGCCGACGATCAGATTGGTCAAAAGACCGTGGTCGCTCGCGGTAACCTTCTCCGCGATATAGCCGGCGAGAATGCCGATCACGAGCATGCCGAAAAAGCCTACCCCCGGCGTGGAGAGAAGCGCTTGCGTGTCGTTCTCCATTGAGCCCTCCAGAGTTTTTTTGCGTTGCCTGCGCCGCGGCGACCCCGCCCCGGCTCCTCCCATATAGATGGTCTTAAGCCAAGAGACAGCGGGCCGACGTATCGCATGCGCTGCCAGACATAGAGGCAGATGATCGCGCCGGGCGTGGCGATGATGATCGAGCCGATAATATTGTAGGCGCCAAGACCGAGAAGGCCGGCGAGCAGGCCACCAACCACGGTGCCGACGACGCCGATCAGGAGGTTGGTGAGAAGATCCTTCTGGCGGCCCATGACGTAAGAGGCGATGGCGCCGGCGACGAGGCCGACGATCAGAAAGATAATAAGGCTCGCAATGTTGCTCCCCTTGGTTCCCGGCCAGAATCGGTTCGTTGGCGGTTAAATGTGCAGCGCGCGACCGAAGGCGTCGAGCACCGATTCGTGCATCATCTCCGACAAGGTCGGATGGGGGAAGATGGTTGCGATCAGCTCGGCCTCGGTCGTCTCCAGGTCCTTGGCGATGGCGAAGCCCTGAACAAGCTCGGTCGCCTCCGCGCCGATCAAATGCGCGCCGAGCAGCGCGCCGGTCCTGGCGTCGAATATCGCCTTCACTAGCCCGTCGGTCTCGCCGAGCGCGATGGCCTTGCCGTTCGCGGAATAGGGGAAGCGTCCCACCTTGAGCTCGTGGCCTTCCTTCCGCGCCGTGTCTTCCGTCAGCCCGATGCTCGCAATTTGCGGCGTGCTGTAGGTGCAGGCGGGAATGCGCGTCGTGTCCATCGGGTGGACGCCTTCCACGCCCGCGATTTTCTCCACGCAAAGCACGCCCTCGTGGCTCGCTTTGTGCGCGAGCCAGGGCGGACCCGCCACGTCGCCGATGGCGTAGAGGTCGGGAACGCCGGTCCGGCACCATTCGTCGATGACGATGTGACCTTTTTCGATCCTGACCCCCTGCTCTTCCAGTCCGATGCCCTCGACATTGCCGATGATGCCAATGGCGAGGATGACGCGCTCGACAGTGACGTCGCGGTCGTTCCCGTCCGAGTTCCGCAATGTGGCGGAGACGCTGTCGTGCGCCTTGTCGAGCCGCTCGACCTTTGTGCCGGTGTGGATGGCGATGCCCTGTCGCGTGAAGGCCTTGCGGGCGAGCTCCGCGATCTCTGCATCCTCGCTTGGTAGGATGCGATCGAGAATCTCCACCACCGTGACCTCGGCACCGAGGCTGCGGTAGAAACTTGCGAACTCGATACCGATGGCGCCCGAGCCAACGATCAACAGCGATCGCGGCATGCTCGGCGGCACCATCGCCTCTTGGTAGGTCCAGATCAGCCGGCCGTCGGTGTCCAACCCCGGCAACGTCCTTGCCCGCGCGCCGGTCGCGACGATGATATGCCTGGCCGCGATCTCGGGGAGATTTTGACCGTCCTTGCCCGTGACGGCGATACGCCCCTGCCCCTGCAATCGTGCGGCTCCGTCGATCACGGCGATGCCGTTCTTCTTCATCAGATAGGCGACGCCGCCCGCGAGCCGGTCCGCCACTTTTCGGCTGCGAGCCACGACGGCGGCGAGATCGAAGCCGACATTGTCGGCGCGGAGGCCGAACTCCGAGGCGCGTTGCATGGCGCGATAGAGCTCCGAGGTGCGGAGCAACGCCTTGGTCGGGATGCACCCCCAGTTGAGGCAGATACCGCCGAGATGCGCGCGCTCGACGATGACGGTCTTTAGGCCCAGCTGCGCGGCGCGGATCGCAGCGACATAGCCGCCCGGTCCAGCGCCGATGACGGCGAGATCGTAGGTGTGTTCCGTCACACTCTCTCCATCAGGCTTTCGCCGGGTCTGTCTCGGCGCTTCCGCTTTCCCGCAAGCGGGGCAGCTTCAGCCCCGCACGAAGCACGAGCCATTGCGCAATGACGGCGAGGCCCGGCGGCGCGATCATCAGCAGGAAGGTTCGCCCATCGACGTAAAGATCGGGTTGGTCATAGAGCCATCTCTCATAGGTCGCGAGAAAGAAGAAGGTGGCAAGCGGCGCGAGCAGCACGCACAGCGCGCCCAACAGCGCGCCGCGGTTGCGGGCGACAAGCAGCGTGACGCCGAACACAATCGGACCGAGCGCCGCCCAGATCAGCACGGCATAGGCGCCGACGGCCTCGTTGATATTGCAGGCGAGCCGTTCGCTTTGGCAGGGAATCATGGTCGCGACCCAGCCGGCAGCGAACCCGGCTAGGATCGAGCCGATGCACGCGAGCGGCAGCATGAGCAAGAGCCGCACCTAAAATCTGCGCATGGTTGGCTGTCCTTGCGGTGTCCTTCGCGTGTCCGGACGCTACACCAGCATGGTTACGGGGTCTTCGATATAGGCCTTGAAGGCCGCGAGGAGCTGCGCCCCCAGCGCGCCGTCGATGACGCGATGATCGACTGACAGCGTCACGCTCATCATCGTGGCGATCTTTACCGCATCGTCCTTGATGACGGGCTTACGCTCGGCCTTGCCGACGGCAAGGATCGACGCCTGGGGCGGGTTGATGACGGCATCGAAGCGGGCGATGCCATACATGCCGAGATTGGAAATGGTGGTCGAGCCGCCCTGATATTCGTGTGGCGCGAGCCGCTTGGTGCGGGCGCGCGCGGCGAGGTCGCGCATCTCGATGGAGATCTCCGACAGGCTCTTCACTTCGGCATTGCGGATCACGGGCGTGAACAATCCGCCGCCTTCGAGCGCGACCGCAACGGCGACATCGGAGTTGCGATGCAGCAGCAGGCCGCGCTCGGTCCATGTGGCGTTTGCGTACGGCACCGTTTGTAGCGCCATGGCCATCGCCTTGATGATGAAGTCGTTGACCGACAGCTTGTAGGCGCGTGGACCGTCATGGGGCGACATCGCATTCAGGCGCTCGCGCGCGGCAAGCACGGTGTCGAGCGTGCAGTCGATCGACAGATAGAAATGCGGGATGGTTTGCTTGGCGAGGGTCAGCCGCTCAGCGATGAAGCGCCGCATCGTGTTGTGGGGCACGATCTCGTAGCTGCCGGGGTCGTAGAGCGCGAGCACGGTCTCGTCGGAAAGGCCGCGCCCCTCCCGGCGCTGCGGCGCTTGAACGATGTTCCGCTGCGGCGCGGAGGCGTCCGCCTCTTCTTCGTCCTCCCAGTCCTCTGGCTCCGAAGCGGGGAGTCTTTCTTGTGCTGCTTGCTCGATGTCGACGGCGACGATGCGGCAACGCGGGCCGGAGCCATGCAGATGCGCAAGGTCTATTCCCTGCTCGCGAGCGAGGCGGCGCGCAAGTGGTGAGGCGAAGACACGCTCTTGGCCGTTCCTCCTGATCTTCTCGGCGATGCGGTGCATCACCTGCTCGGCCGACGCCTGACGATCTCCCTCTTCCCCGTGGCGAGAGGGTCGGGGTGAGGGGCCGGGTGAATGAGCGGTCGGGACTTCCCCCTCACCCGCTCCGCTACGCGAAGCGACCTCTCCCAACCGGGGAGACGTGAAATGGGCTGCGGCGTCGGCGTCTCCCTCTCCCCATTGGGGAGCGGGCTTGGGTGAGGGGGAACTGACTTTGACAATCGCGGACGTCCCCTCGCCCTCGTCAAGCAGAATCGCGATGGGCTTGTTGACCGGCACATGTTCCGTGCCTTCGGCGATGAGCAGCTTGCCGATGGTGCCCTCCTCCACCGCCTCGACCTCCATCGTTGCCTTGTCGGTCTCGATCTCGGCGATGACGTCGCCGGAGGACACCCGGTCGCCTTCCTTGATGTGCCATTTGGCGAGCGTGCCTTCCTCCATGGTGGGCGACAGCGCCGGCATCAGGATCTCGGTGGGCATCCTCAGGCGCCCCCATGACCGGCGATCGCGGCAACGCTGTCTTCCCAGTGCCGCCCGTCGAAGGGTGTCACCTTCACCGCGGTGAAAGCGCCGTCGTCCATGCAGCGTACGTTGACGCTGTAGCCGTCGGGATGCGAACGCGGCACGTAAAAGCTCTTTATTCCGCACACAGAGCAAAATCGATGCCGCGCCGTGCCGGTGTTGAAGCTGTAGGTCGTGAGTGCCGGCTCACCTTGTAGCAGGCGGAAGCGGTCGGCAAGCACGATGAGATGCAGATAGCCCGTCATGCGGCAGATGGAGCAGTTGCAGTCCTTGGGCTCGATTGCGTGGGGCGCAAGCACCTCGAAGCGCACCGTGCCGCAATGGCAGCCGCCGCTCTTCCAATGCATGGAGGTCCCCGCCACGGTCTTACTCCCGATAACAGACGGACTTCGCCGCCTTGACCACCTGATCCACGGAGGGCAGCGCGAGTTTCTCCAGATTGGCGGCGTAGGGCATGGGCACGTTGGCGCCGGTGATCTTGATGGGCGGCGCGTCGAGATAATCGAAAGCCTCGATTGCCACGCGCGCGCAGATCTCCGTGCCCACCGAGCAGATCGGCCACCCCTCCTCCACGGAGACGATGCGGTTCGTCTTGCGTACCGAGGCAATCACCGTTTCGATGTCGAGCGGCCGCAAGGTGCGCAAATCGATCACTTCCGCCTCGATGCCCTCGCTCGCCAAGCGCTCGGCGGCATCCAACGCATAGACCATGCCCCGAGAGTAAGAGACGACGGTGACGTCCTTGCCGTCGCGTGCGACGCGCGCCTTGCCGATGGGGATCACGAAATCCTCGCCCTTCGGCACGTCGAAGCGCTGGCCGTAGAGGATCTCATTCTCGAGAAACACGAGCGGGCTGTTGTCGCGGATAGCGGCCTTGAGCAGCCCCTTGGCGTCGGCGGCGGTGTAGGGCGCGATCACTTTCAGGCCGGGAACGGATGCGTACCAGGCGGAGAAGTCCTGGCTGTGCTGCGCGGCAACCCTGGCCGCCGCGCCGTTCGGCCCGCGAAAGACGATGGGGCAATGCATCTTGCCGCCTGACATATAGAGCGTCTTCGCCGCCGAGTTGACGATGTGGTCGATGGCCTGCATGGCGAAGTTCCAGGTCATGAACTCGACGATGGGGCGCAAGCCCGCGAATGCCGCGCCGACACCGACGCCGGCAAAGCCATATTCCGTGATCGGCGTATCCACGACGCGGCGTGCGCCGAACTCCTCGAGCAGTCCTTGACTGACCTTGTACGCGCCCTGATACGCCCCGACCTCCTCGCCCATCAAGAAGACGCGCTCATCGGCGCGCATCTCCTCGGCCATGGCGTCGCGCAGCGCCTCGCGCACGGTGATCTGCACCATCTGGGTGGCCGCGGCGATCTCCGCTTCCGGCCGCGGCTCAGCGGGCGCGATTTGCGGTCCGGCCGGCGCCTCCTTGACATCGGGCGGACGCTCGCCGAGATCGGGCTCGGGCTCACGGCCTTTTTCTCCCCAAGCGGACGAGGTGGAACTCGACGCCGCGACTTCGCTGTCTTCCAACAGCAGCGCGATAGGTTTGTTCACCGGCACATGCTCGGCGCCTTCCGGCACCAGCAGCTTCTCGACCGTGCCCTCGTCAACGGCCTTGACCTCCATCGTCGCCTTGTCGGTCTCGATCTCGGCGATGACATCGCCGGGCGCGACTCTATCGCCTTCGCGCACGAGCCATTTCGCAAGCTTGCCCTCCTCCATGGTCGGAGAGAGCGCCGGCATCAGGATGGGGATGGTCATTGGCAGCTTGGCAATCAGACCACCACGTCGGTTTCAAGTTCGCCGGCAGCGGGCTCCGGCGCATTCTGCGCAAACTCAGCGGCCTCGAGGACCGTCGTGCGTACTTCCTGGTCGATCCTTTTCAGCTCGTCGTCGCTCGCGAGGCCTCGCGCCAGGATGCGCTTGCGCACAAGCTCGAGCGGGTCCTGGTGCTCGCGCACTTTATCCACTTCCTCGCGGGTGCGGTATTTCGCGGGGTCGGACATGGAATGGCCGCGATAGCGATAGGTGCGCATCTCCAAAATCATCGGGCCGTTGCCGGCCCGGGTCCACGCGACCGCACGCGCGCCGGCGTCCTTCACGGCGCTCACATCCATGCCGTCCGCCTGCTCGCCGGGAATGCCGAAGGCCGAGCCGCGGTGATAGAGCTCCTCGGCGAGCGCACTGCCGCGCTCCACGGCCGTGCCCATGGCGTAGTGATTGTTCTCGATGATGTAGATGACCGGGAGCTTCCAGAGCGAGGCCATGTTGAAGCTCTCATAGACCTGGCCCTGATTGGCCGCGCCTTCGCCGAAATAGGTGAAGCAGACGCGGTCGTTGCCGCGATATTTGTTGGCGAAGGCGAGTCCTGTGCCGAGCGGTGCTGGCGCGCCGACAATGCCGTGGCCGCCGTAGAAATTCTTGTCGACGGAGAACATGTGCATGGAGCCGCCTTTGCCCTTGGCATATCCGTCGCGGCGCCCGGTCAACTCCGCCATGACCCGCTTCGGGTCCATGCCGGTCGCCAGCATGTGCCCGTGATCGCGATAGGCGGTGATGACCTGATCGCCGTCCTCGACGTTCAGCTGCATGCCCGCGACCACCGCCTCCTGGCCGATATAGAGATGGCAGAAGCCGCCGATCAGTCCCATGCCGTAAAGCTGTCCAGCCTTCTCCTCGAAACGGCGGATGAGGAGCATCTGGCGGTAGGCGACGAGCGCCTGGTCCGGCGTCAGCGGCTCGGGCTCGGCAGGCGTTCTCGTGCTGGGTGCGTCTTCGCCGAGCCAGAGATTGGCGGCGCCCGGTGTCAGGCTTGGGCTGGGACTCATGATTCTTGGCCTCTGTCTCCGCCGACAAAGGCTAGCACGACTGGGAAGCGTCCCGGAAGCTACACGAAGTCTAGGGCTTCGGTGGCGTTTCGGTGATGTCCGGCGCAGGCGTCCGGCGCTTGAGGAGAACGAGGTCGTTGGGATGGGCGAGGTTGAGGATGGCGCGGGCGCGCTCATCCAGCATATCCGGGTCGAGGCTTTCCGGCCGCAGCAAGGCCACATCGCGCTCAAGGCGCTGCTTGACCTCTTCGAGGCCGGCAAGCTCGCCTTCCAGCACCTGCGTGCGCCGTTCGAGATCGGCGCGCGCCTTCAAGCCATGGTCGCCGATCTGGACGTGATAGACGAAATAGCCGCCGACGCTGCAGGCGAGCAAAGGAAAGAGTAAGGCCCGAAACCGCATTGTCCCCTCGCGCGAGTGCCCCGCCCCTCTAGACGAGGCGTGGCCCAGCATCGGCCGCGCAGGGTTAATCCCGAGTTACTGGCCGCGTCTGAGCACCGAGGCGCCGGCGTAGCGCGCGGCCGTTCCCAGCTCTTCCTCGATGCGGATGAGCTGGTTGTATTTCGCCACGCGGTCGGAGCGGGCAAGCGAGCCGGTCTTGATCTGCCCGCAATTGGTGGCGACGGCGAGATCGGCAATGGTGGCGTCCTCGGTCTCGCCGGAGCGATGCGACATCACCGCGGCGTAGCCCGCATTTTGCGCCATGCGCACGGCATCCAACGTTTCCGACAAGGTGCCGATCTGATTGACCTTGACGAGGATGGCGTTGGCGATGCGGCGTTCGATGCCCTGCTTCAGGCGGGTGACATTGGTCACGAACAGATCATCGCCGACGAGCTGACAACGGTCGCCGATCGCCTGTGTCAGGGCCTGCCAGCCATCCCAATCGTCTTCCGACATGCCGTCCTCGATCGAGAAGATGGGATATTTGGAGACGAGCTCGGTGTAATAGGCGGCGAGCGTGTCGGAGGTCAGGCTGCGTTTTTCGCCTTTGAGGAAATAGCGGCCCTCGCCGTAAAGCTCGGTCGCGGCGACATCGAGTGCGAGAAACACGTCCTCGCCGGGGCGATAACCGGCTGAGTCGATCGCGGTCAAAATGAAATCGAGCGCCTCGCGAGTCGAGCCGAGATTGGGAGCGAAGCCACCTTCGTCGCCGACATTGGTGTTGTGGCCCGCGCCCTTCAGCGCGTGTTTCAGCGCATGGAAGACCTCGGCGCCCATGCGCACAGCTTCGGCGATGCTGGTGGCGCCGACAGGCGCGATCATGAATTCCTGAAAGTCGATGGGATTGTCCGCGTGCGCGCCGCCATTGATGATGTTCATCATCGGCACGGGAAGAAGGTTCGCCTCGGTGCCGCCGAGATAACGGTAAAGTGGCTCCTTACGGTCCAGCGCCGCGGCCTTGGCTGCGGCGAGCGAGACGCCGAGAATGGCGTTGGCGCCGAGGCGCTTCTTGTTGTCGGTGCCGTCGAGCGCGCGCAGGCGATCGTCGAGCCCCTGCAAATCGGCGGCATCGAACCCTTGCAGCGCGTTGCGGATCTCGCCGTTCACGGCAGCGACCGCCATGCGCACGCCCTTGCCGCCATACCGCTTGCCGCCGTCGCGCAGTTCATGGGCCTCATGCGCGCCGGTCGACGCGCCCGACGGAACCCCGGCGCGGCCATACACGCCATCCTTGAGGATGACATCGACCTCGACCGTGGGATTGCCGCGGCTGTCCAGAATTTCTCGGCCGACAATGGTGGCGATAGCGCTCATTTTTCAGGGTCCCTTTCGGTAAGGGGCCCTCTTAGCCGAACCGGTCCGTAAGCGGAAGCCGCTAAGTGGACGGCCTCGCGCGGTCGCTAGCCGCGCGAGCTGGCGGCGGTACTGGGGAGCTTGCCATGGGCATGCCCTTCCCCCTACCAGGCCGGCCGCAATTGGGAACGGGACTCATCATGACCTCGAAACCTGGATCGTATTTGTTCATCGCCCCCGACGCCGCATCGACGCCGAGTCCAATCAGGCCACCGAACAACACATTCCCCGCCGTCATCACTTCGGTATGCGAGGCGAGCGTTCCGACGCCGGGGCCGAAGCACTGTGCCGTGCAGGAGACAGCAACGTTGTGCTTGCTCTTCGGCTGTATGACGTTGCCAGGGGTTTGGACCGTGCGCGTGCCGATGGCCAGCGATTGCAGCTGGCACGTGGCGCTAGGCACGCCGGGCGTATTCACGGAGACCTGCTGCTCGGTGCCTTTGACGATGGTCGAGCAGCCGGCAAACAGGACGGAAACGATGCCGCACAAAGCGGCAGTGGCGCGAACCATTGGCCTAACCCCCAACCGAGCTTCCCTCTTAAGTAGCATGATATCATAATTACAACCATAGGAGGAGTCAAAAGGCGAGGATGCAAAGCGCTGCGCCCGGCCGAAATTTTGCTAGATTCGGTAGGACGTTGCTTTAAGCGCAGAGAACGAAACGAGGAGTTGAATGGCCGAAGCGCGTAAACATACCGGCGGGTGCCGTTGCGGGCGTGTCCGCTACGAGGTCTCGACCAGCCTCGAACCCGTCCTCTACTGCAATTGCTCGATGTGTCTGAAGCGCGGCTCGCTGCGGACCTATGTGGGGGCCGACCAGTTCACTTTGCTCTCAGGTGAAGACGCGCTGACCGACTACCAGTTCAATAAGCGGGTGATTCACCACTTCTTCTGCCGCACCTGCGGCATCGCCTCCTTTCGCGACCGGTCGCGGCGAGGATGGGTCGGAAGGCGTCGGCATCAATGTGCGCTGTCTGGACGATGTCGACCTCGATGCCCTGACCCTCACGCCCTATGACGGCAAGAGCCGCTAGCGTGGTGACACCTCAATCCGCGGCCCTCGTCCTCTTCTCTGGCGGCCAGGATTCGACCGTCTGCCTCGCTTATGCACTCAACACATGCGACCGCGTGGAGACCGTGGGCTTCGACTATGGGCAGCGCCACGGGATCGAAATGCATTGCCGCGCGCGAGTGCGCAGCGAGATCGTCCACCGCTTTCCTGACTGGGCGCCGCGTCTCGGATCGGACCATCTGCTCGACATCGCAAGCTTTGGCGCCATCGGTGACACCGCCCTGACCTCCGACGCCGAGATCGAGATGTTGGCATCGGGCCTGCCAAGCACCTTCGTGCCTGGGCGCAACCTCGTCTTTTTCGTCTATGGGGCTGCGCTCGGTTATCGCCGGAACTTGCGCGTGCTCGTGGGCGGCATGTGCGAGACGGATTATTCCGGCTATCCCGATTGCCGCGATGCCACCTTGCGCGCGCTCGAGCAGGCGATCCAGCTCGGCACCGAGATCCCGTTTTCGATTCTGACACCCCTGATGTGGCTGACTAAGGCCGAGACCTGGGCGTTCGCGCAAGAGCTCGGCGGCGATGCGCTCGTCGACCTCATCATCGAGGAGACCCACACCTGCTACAAAGGCGAGCGCGGGCGGCGTCACCCCTGGGGCTATGGCTGCGGGACATGCCCCGCTTGCGAGCTCCGCGCCAAGGGCTTCAACGCCTGGCAGGCGGCTCGGTGAGGTCTCCTGAGGAAGAAATAACCTTAAAGCCGGCGACATTTTAGCCGACAAGGCGACAACTACGACCCGCTCGTCATGGCCGACGGCATTGCGCCGACCAACGATCCCGTGCTGCTGTTTCGCCGTCTTACGCCGTGTGTTGGCGGAACCGGAGCGAATTCCTCAACGGCCGCGGCGAGATCATGGCGTTCCTGACGCGAAAATGGATTCGCGAACTCGACTACAGGCTGATCAAGGAGCTGTGGACCTTCGCCGGCATCGCATCGCCGTCCGTTTCGCATATGAATTCCATGACGATTCCGGAAATTGGTACCGCGCCTACGGCAACGAAAATTGGGAGTTCGATGCGCACGGCCTGATGCGGCTGCGCTTCGCCTCCATCAACGATCTGCCGATCTCCGAGGCGGACCGCAAATTCCATTGGAGTCGAAGTGCCCCGCGCCCGTCGGATCATCCTGGCTTGAGCGAGCTTGGCCTTTGAGCCGATAATGCGCCTACAGCAAACTTATCCCCGCCCTCCCCCTCCTCCCAAAGGACTGAGGGAGATGCAAAGCAAACCCCGGCCGCCTCGCGTCGCGGCCACGGAGACGCATGGCTTGCTCTCACCTTCCCAAACCGCCAAGTTCCGCTCATGTATGCTGTCAAAGAGATCTATTACACGCTGCAAGGCGAAGGCGCGCAGACCGGGCGTCCGGCGGTGTTCTGCCGCTTTTCCGGCTGCAATTTGTGGTCCGGCCGCGAGCAAGACCGCGACGATGCCACCTGCAATTTCTGCGACACCGACTTTGTCGGCACCGACGGGCCTGGCGGAGGAAAATTCGGGGATGTCGCCGCTCTCGCGCGTGCCTGCCGCGACGCCTGGCGCGGCAATTCCGGAACGCCGCCTTATGTCGTCCTCACCGGCGGCGAGCCCATGCTGCAGGTCGACGCTGCGCTGATCGACGCTCTGCACGCCACCGGCTTCGAGATCGCGATCGAGACCAATGGCACGCTTCCGGTGCCGCGCACGATCGATTGGATCTGCGTCAGCCCCAAGGCCGGCGCAGGCCTGGTGCAGCGCTCGGGCGACGAGCTGAAGCTCGTCTATCCGCAAGCCGAACTCTCCCCGAAGGTCATCGATGGGCTGGACTTCACCCATTACCTGCTGCAGCCCATGGACGGGCCGGCGCAACAAGCAAATCTCGCCGCTGCCGTTGCGTATTGCCTCGCCCATCCCAAATGGCGCTTGAGCCTGCAAACGCACAAATTGCTCGGCATTCCTTAGCCAAAGCCCTGGTTCGCCAAGGTGAAATCGCCTAAACAGCCGCCATGAATATCTACAAGGAATTCCATTTCGAGGCCGCGCATCTGTTGCCGTCGGCGCCTCCAGGCCATCCCAATGCCCGCGTGCACGGCCATTCCTTCCGCGTGCGCATCACGGTCGCCGGCGAGCCCAATCCCGACACCGGCACGATCATCCATTTCGACGATCTCGATGCGGCTCTCGCGGATGCGCGCGAGGCGCTCGACCATCGCTTCCTAAACGACATCGACGGGCTGGCGCAGCCGACGCTTGAGCGCATCTCGATGTGGCTGTGGGACCGGCTGCATAACCGCCTCCCCGGTCTTGCCGAGGTGCAGGTTTCGCGCGACAGCTGCCATGAGGGCTGCGCCTATCGCGGGCCACAGCAGCGGTTTGCGGCGGAGTAGGTCATGACACGCAAGATCAGCGGATTGAAACAGCTCGGCGAGCAGACGCGGTTGCCGCAAAGCCCCGGCGACGCGGAGCTGGAGCGGGTGCCCAATCCGCATGCCGACACGCTCTATGTCGCGCGCTTCACCGCACCGGAGTTCACCTGTCTCTGTCCGGTGACGGGCCAGCCTGACTTCGCGCATTTCGTCATCGACTATGCGCCAAAGGACTGGCTGCTCGAGTCGAAGTCGCTGAAGCTTTATCTCGCGAGCTTCCGCAATCACGGCGCCTTTCACGAGGACGCGACGATCTCCTTCGGCAAGAGTGTGGCGGAGCTGATCCAGCCGCATTGGCTGCGCATTGGCGGCTATTGGTACCCGCGCGGCGGCATGCCCATCGACGTGTTCTGGCAGCATGGCACGACGCCAGAGGGCATATGGCTGCCCGACCAGGGCGTCGCGCCCTATCGCGGCCGGGGCTAGAGACGGCCGATCTCATCATCACTCGGGCAGCAAACCCCGGAGGGCATTCTGGAGCTGAAGGAGCTGGAACGTCCGGTGACGCCGGAGCAGTTTTCTCTCGCGAGCGAAGCGTGGCGGGCCTTTCGCTCGCCGACGCCGGAGCCGTGGCACGGCCTTCTCGAGCGCGACCTCTCCGCCCTGCCCTTTCTCCACGCTTCCGTCATCCGCATGCTGGAAGAGCTGCCAGGCCTTGACGGTCTGTCGGGCAGCGAGCGGCAGATCCTAGCGCCATCGAAGCCGGCGCGGCCATGGCGCCGGCGCTGTTTGTCGCGACGCAGCGGGAGGAAGAGGCGCCCTTCATGGGCGATTGGAGCTTTTGGGGCGTGCTCGATGGTCTCGCTCTCGCCAAGGCTCCATTGATTACCAGCCTGGTCGACGCGCCCTTCACGCCCGACGGTCAGGGCCTCGCGCAGCCCTACTTCCGCAGCGAGTTGCGGGTTACGCCTCTGGGCCTGAAAGTTCTGGCCGGGCGCGACGACTTTGTACGCCACACTGCGATCGACCGCTGGTGGGGCGGCACGCATCTCACCAACGCCAATCTATGGCGGTGGGACGCCATTACCCAGAAACTTATCCCCCCAACTCCAGGGGCTGCTTGATGAGCTCGTCGATAGCGATCAGCTCGGCGAGGAGCGACTCGAGTTGTTTCAGCGGCAGCATGTTGGGGCCGTCGGAGGGAGCTTTATCGGGATCCTGATGGGTCTCGATGAAGATGCCGGCAACGCCCACCGCAACCGCTGCGCGCGCGAGCACGGGCACGAAACGCCGCTCGCCTCCGCTCTCAGCCCCCTGTCCGCCCGGCTGCTGCACCGAGTGAGTGGCATCGAAGATCACCGGTGCGCCGGTCTCGGCGAGAATGGGCAGCGCGCGCATATCGGAGATGAGCGTGTTGTAGCCGAAGCTGACGCCGCGCTCGGTCACCAGCACATTCGGATTGCCGGCAGCCACGAGCTTCGCCACGACATGACGCATGTCCCAGGGCGCCAGGAACTGACCCTTCTTGACGTTGACGGGCTTGCCCGTGCGCGCGGCGGCCAGCAGCAGGTCGGTCTGGCGGCAGAGAAAGGCGGGGATCTGCAACACGTCGACGGCGTCGCCGACAGCGGCGCATTGCTCAGGCTCATGCACGTCGGTGACAATGGGAAGACCGAAGCGCTCCTTGATCTCGGCGAAGATCGGGAGCGCCTCTTTGAGGCCGAGGCCGCGTGCGCTGGAAGAACTGGTGCGGTTTGCCTTGTCGAAGGACGACTTGAAGACAAGCCCGATGCCGAGCCTGCCCGCGATACCCTTGAGCGCCTCGGCCATCTCCAAGGCATGGGCGCGGCTCTCCATCGCGCAGGGTCCAGCCATCAGGGCAAGCGGCAGATCGTTGCCAAACCGGGCATTTCCGACCGCAACGACGGCGCTCGGCGCGGGCTTCATGGCTTCGTTCATCGCGGGACCATGGGGCCAGCATCAGAGCCCGTCAACAGCCGGCAGTCGTTGCGACCTCCAGCTCAATCCTGCTCGGTTCGCCGCCATTTGGGCCGGCTTTCCTCATAGCGGCGGACGATGGTCGGAATTTCTGGCAGCCAGGGTTCGCGCCTCTTGGTCCAAAGCTCGTAGCTCGGCTGCCACAGCCCCGTCTCGTCGAAAGACCCCGGATAAAGGTCGATCTCGTCAGGCCTCTCGTAATGAGAGTACACGGGCGCGCCGCACGCGCGGCACGAATACCGGCGCCCGTGTTCGGAGTTCGCGAAAGCGAGAACGTCACCAATGATTGTCACCGCCCCGATTGGGAACACGACGTAAAAGTTGAACGGTGCGCCATGCACCTTGCGGCAACTCATGCAGTGGCAGACGCCCACGCGGTAAGGCTCGCCGCGCGTCTCGAAGCGGACCTTGCCGCAGGCGCACCCCCCGGTATGAACCGCGTCAGGCATCATGCTTCCTCGCGGACGTTTTCATGCGGCAATCGGCCAGCAACATAGGTTGCGCGCGCGGCTCGGTCGTCGCCGAGGGTCATTAGCACAAACAGGTTTTCCTCGATCGAGCGCGACCGCGAATTGCGAAAGGCTAGCAGCGGGGTCGCCTTTGGGTTCAGCACGACGATGTCCGCCTCGCGGCCGGTGCGCAGCGAGCCGATACGGTCCTCGAGATCTAGCGCGCGCGCCGCCGAGCGTCGCCAGGTAGAGGCCCTCAACCGCCGTGATGGGTCCGCCGACAAGCGGCTCCCACCTTGTAGGCCTCGTTCATGAAGGCCTCCTCCACCGGATAGACATAGTCGCTCACCCATTGCAGCAACTCCTTGCCCGGCGCCGCGATGATTCCGGTTTGAACATAATGGACATGGGTATCGATGAAGCCTGCCGAGATTATGCAGCCGGAATCCGTGATCGGCGTATGCGGTGGGAGCTTGCTGCGGAGATCGGCATAAGGGCCGACGCTCTCGATGATGCCGTCGCGGCAGACCACGAGGCCATCCGTCTCATGGACGCCGCGCTGGCCGGATCGACGAGAAACGGGTCGTCGCTGAAGGAAACGATCGTGCCACGGAGCGCGGTGACAGATTTTTCAGTCAGAGCCGTCACTCCCGAGGACGCGGGGCGATGCGCTACACCAGCC
>NZ_JBPCOU010000014.1:0-31818 GCF_050999895.1 Methyloceanibacter sp.
AATTTGGCTAAGGCTGAGGTCATCATAAGATTCGGTTTCACGGAGGCGCGCGTTGAGCGATACGGATCCGATAGTCGTGCCGCTGGTTCCCCGGACCGGCGGCCAACCCAAGACCGATCCTGCCACCCGACGCGGCCATATCGCCTTCGACCGTAAAGAGCTCTCCCAGATTCTGAATATCTATGGACGCAAGGTCGCAAGCGGCGAGTGGCGCGACTATGCGATCGACACCCTGAAAGAGAAGGCGGTGTTCTCGGTCTTCCGGCGCACGTCGGAATGCCCGCTTTACCGCATCGAGAAGGTGCCGAAGCTCTCGCGCCGGCAGGGCGCTTACAGCGTCGTGGCGGC
Organism: Methyloceanibacter sp.; assembly: GCF_050999895.1. GTDB lineage: Bacteria > Pseudomonadota > Alphaproteobacteria > Rhizobiales > Methyloligellaceae > Methyloceanibacter. The sequence goes on from NZ_JBPCOU010000014.1 coordinate 349, forward strand.
GACCGGCCTGATCCTCAAGCGTGGCCACGATCTCGCGCGCGTGCTGCGTGTACTCGATAAGGGTCTGCGCCTCGTCGAGGCTTGATTTTCCGCAAAGTCGCGCTGCGTAACCTGCGCGCAGTTTCATTTGCCATCGTCGAAATTATATACCGCATCACCCCACCAGGCGCGCTATGCGCGCGGGCCCTCGCTGCCAGGGGGAGGGAGTCGCATAGCGCTGGCGCACTACGTCTGTTCAGGAGATGGGAGTGCGGCAAAGAAAAGGCCCCGTACGATCCCGGGGCCTTCCACGTTTATGCCTTGCGGCTTCGCGCCTAGCGGCGATCGCCGAAAAGCTGGAGCAGCATCATGAACATGTTGATGAAGTCCAGATAGAGCCTGAGAGCGCCCATCACGGCCTTGCGGCCGGCGGTCGTGCCGTCGTCGTTGACGGAATACATCTCCTTGATCTGCTGCGTGTCGTAGGCGGTCAGGCCGGCAAAGACCAGGACGCCAATCACAGACACTGCGAATTGCAGCGCCGTTGAGCCGATGAACAGGTTCACCAGCGAGGCGATGATGATGCCGATCAGGCCCATGAACAGGAACGAGCCCCAGCCGGACAGGTCCTTGCTTGTCGTGTAGCCCCAGAGGCTCAGCGCCCCGAACGACGCCGCGGTGATGAAGAAGACCCGCGCCATGCTCTCCCCCGTATAGACGAGGAAGATCGAGGAGATCGATGCGCCCATGAGAGCGGCAAAGCCCCAGAAGGCGATCTGCGCCGTACCAAGGTTCATGGAGTTAATGCGCGCGGAGATGAAGAACACCATCGCCAGCGGCGCGAGGATGACCACCCATTTAAAGGGGCTCGCATACATGAAGTTGCCGAAAGCGGTCAGCTGGAGACCGGCCTCGGTCTGCACGACGGCCATCGCATAGGTGAGATAGGCCACGACGCCGGTGATGGCGACGCCGGAGGCCATGTAGTTGTAAACGCGGAGCATATAGGCGCGAAGCCCCTGGTCGATAACACCGACCTCGGCGCGGCCCGCCGCCCCTTGCGCGTAACGTCGATCGAGTTCCGCCATGTGAGATTAGTCCTCTTCCCTAGCTGCGATCAGAAATCCGAATTGGCCACGAATATGGTGGTTTGACCCTAGCTGCGCAAGATTAAGCGCGCGTGGCAGTTCGATAGTTTTTTCCTATTCGGAACGGAGATACGGGGCGGCCTTCGCCGACAGCACCCGCCAGGTGGCAATGGCGCCGACGCCGAGCACGAGCGCCAGGGCCAGGAGCACCGTCTCCGTCGCCGCGAGCCCGGAGAACACGAATTTTACCTCAAAGGCCCAGCGGCATAGGGCCCAAGCGGTAAATGTGGCGAGGAGGACCGCGAGCACCGCCGTAGCCAGGCCGAGAAGGCCGAATTCCAGCAATTCGGCGCGAATGATGCGGCCGCGTGTGGCGCCCAACGTCTTGTAGAGCACGGCGAGATATTTGCGCCGCTGCTGGCCCGTCGCCACCGCGCCCGCCAAGACGGCGACGCCGATCATCAGCACGAAGCCGGCGGTCACGCTGATCGCCGTCATGAGCTTGCCAAGCAACACCTTTGCCGCGTCGACGATGTCGCTGACCTTGATGGCCGTGACGAGGGGAAAGCGGTCGGCAAGCGCCTGGACCAGTTTTCCTTCTTTGCTGGCGTCGGTGCCCTTCGGCAGCTCCAGCGTGGTCAGCACGCGATGCGGCGCTGCTTCCAGCGTGTTGGGCGAGAACACCATTACGAAATTGATGGCGAGCGACTCCCAGTCAATCTTGCGCAGGCTCGCCACCTTGGCATCGACATTGCGGCCGAGGATGTTGACGGTGACCCTGTCGCCGAGCTTGAGGCTGAGGGCCTTCGCGATCTCGCTGTCGAACGAGACCAGCGGCGTGCCTGAATAGTTTTTCGGCCACCACTCGCCTTCGACGATGGTCGAGGCGGAGGGCACCGTGTCGGTGTAGGTGAGGCCGCGGTCGCCCGACAAAACCCAGCGCTGCTCGGGCCCAAGCTCGATCTTGTCGGCGGGCACGCCTTTGATGGCGACGATGCGGCCGCGCAGCATGGGTGCGTCGTCGGTCTTGGCGTCAGGTTCGATCCGCTTGATGGTGTCGCGGAAGGCGGCGATGTCGGCGGCGTCCACATCGAGGAAGTAATAGGCCGGGGCATCGGCAACGATGGTGCCCTCGATCTCGGCGGTGAGAGAGCGCTGGATCAAGGCGACGGCGATGAGGAGGCCGAGGCCGAGGCCGAGCGAGGCCGTGACGGAGCGCGCCAGCGAGCCGGGACCGCCGATACTGGCGAGCGCGAGCGCCCAGGAGGGCGGTCGCGTGCGGCGGAAGCGGTTCGCGAGCCGTTGTAGGCCGTAACCGTAAGCGAGCAGCAGGAGAAATGCGACGACAATGCCGGCCGAGATCGAGGCGGTGATGGCGCGTTCCTCGGACGCCGCGATGGCAAGCGCGAAGAGCGCGACGCCCGCCGCGGCGGAGCCCGCGGCAAAGCCCCAGGACGACGGCTGCTGCTCGTCGCTGAGATGGGCTCGCATCAGGACCGCCGGCGAAATGCGGCTCGCGCGGCCAAGCGGCCAGAGCACGAACAGCACCATCGTCAGAAGTCCGGCAAGAGCCGCGGTGAGGAGCGGAACGAGATGCGGCTCGGTCGCAAGCGCGATGGGGAGTGCATCGGCGTAAAGGCTTGCGAACAGCGCCGGCGTGAGCGCGCCGATCAGGAGCCCAAGCCCGATGCCGATGCTCGCGAGCAACACGGCTTGGATCATATAGACCTTGAGCACCAGCGAACTCGTGGCGCCGAGGCATTTGAAGGTTGCGATGATGTCGCGCTTCTTGGCCATGTAGCTCTGGATCGCATTGCCGACGCCGATGCCGCCGAGAAGCAGCGCGGTGAGGCCGACAAAGCCGATGAACTGGGTGAAGCGCTTGGCGTCGCGGCGAAGCGAGGGGGCGGGATCGGTCCAGTCGTTGATGGCGAAGCCGCTTTGCGGGAACTTTGTCTGAATCTCGTTCCGCGCGGCGGTGAGCGCGTCCTTGTCTTGGCCGCGATTGCCGTCGAGCTTGAGGCGATAGGTCCAGCGAATGAGGCTGCCGGGCTGCACGAGTGCGGTGCGATCGAGGGTGTCGAGTGACATCAGGAGGCGCGGCCCATAAGCGAGCCGGTCGGCGAGGCGGTCGGGCTGCTGGCCGAGAATGCCGCCGATGGTGACGTCAGTTTCGCCAATGGTGATGCTGTCGCCCGTCTTGACGCCGAGACGGTCGAGCAGGGGCTGCTCGACGAGCACGGTGCCCGGCGTGCGCCAAAGCGTGCCGGCATTCGGCGGCGCGGTGACGATGACCTCGCCGAAAAGCGGGTAGGCGCCGTCGACGGCCTTGACTTCGACCAAAGCGGTCTTGCCGCCGACGCGGGCCATGGCGCGGAAGCTCGCCGATTCGCTGATGGCTCCAAACGCGTCGAGGCCCGCGCGCTCCTTTTCATTGGCGCGGCGATGCACGAGTTCGTAGGACAGATCGCCGCCGACAAGGAGGCGTCCCTGCTGCGCGAGCGCGGCGTCGAAGGAGGCCGCAAGCGAGCCGATCGCAGCCACGGCCGCGACGCCGAGCGCGATGCAGAGCACGAACACCGAGAGGCCGCCCACGCCGGAGCGCAGCTCGCGCATGGCGATGGTGACGGCGAGGGGGAGCCGCATGGCTCTGCGCGGCGCGGCGGTGACGACTGAAGCGGTCACGAGACGGGGGCGCGCCGCTTCGCCGAAGGCGTCACGATGCGGCCGTCGGCGACGTTGACGATGCGGTCGCAGCGCTTGGCCAGATTGCGGTCATGGGTGATGAGGAGAAGAGTCGCGGCGGTCCGCTCCTTGAGGGTGAAGAGGAGATCCATGACCTGCTCGCCGGTGGCAAGATCGAGATTGCCGGTGGGCTCGTCCGCCAGAATGAGGCTCGGGCTCGTGCTGAGCGCGCGCGCAATGGCCACGCGCTGCTGCTCGCCGCCTGAGAGCTGACCCGGGAAATGCGTCTCGCGATGGGCGAGCCCGACTTCAGCCAGAGCCTCGCGCGCCTTGTTGAAGGCGTCGGCATCGTCGAGGAACTCAAGGGGAAGCGCCACGTTTTCGATGGCCGTCATGGTGGGCACGAGGTGGAAGGATTGGAACACAATCCCAATATTCGCAGCGCGGAGCTTTGCGAGCGCGTCCTCATCGAGGGCGCCGAGATCGGCGCCGACCACCGTGATGCGGCCTCCGGTGGCGCGCTCGAGCCCCGCGATGACCATGAGAAGGGTGGATTTTCCCGATCCGCTCGGACCTACCACGGCGACGGCGTCGCCGGCCGGGATCTCGAGATCGATCCCGCGCAGGATCGTGACCGGCCCAGCCCGCGAGGGCAGGGTGACCTGCACACCTTCGAGAAGAATCGCGGGTGCGCGGCGTCGCTGTTTCAGGGTCTGATCCATGGTGGAGTGTACCGAACGGGGGAGAGATGGCATGTGAGAGCGCAATAGAGAAGGGCAAAGAGGTCGAAAAGATGAAACTTCATATGACAGCGTTGGTGCTCTTTGCCGCAGCATCGTTCGGAGCAGTGGGAATGCACAGTTCGCAGGCAGAACCGAAAGGCACCGTCATCGTCGCGCTCGGCGACAGCCTGACCGCCGGATATGGACTGGAACAGAGCCAGGCCTTTCCGGTGCAGCTCGAACGCGCCTTGGAAGAGAAGGGTTACGACGTGAGCGTCGTCAATGCCGGCGTATCGGGCGACACCGTCGCGGCTGGCCTCAAACGTCTTGATTGGGCGCTGCCGCCGGACGCCGATGCCGTCATCATCGAGCTCGGGGGCAACGACGCGCTTCAGGGTCTACCGCCGGAGCAGATCAAGGCATCGCTCGAGAAGATCATCACGCAGGTGCAGGCAAAGGGCTTGCCCATCCTGCTTGCGGGCATGGAAGCGCCGCGCAACATGGGCAAAACCTATACGGACGAGTTCCGCGCGGTGTTCGCCGATCTCGCTCAAGAATACGACCTCGTGTTCTATCCCTTCTTCCTGGAAGGCGCCGCGATGACCGACGGCATGATGCAGGGCGACGGTATTCACGCCAGCGACAAGGGCGTGGCGCGGATCGTGGAGGGCATCCTGCCGAAGGTCGAGGAGCTGCTGGCGCGGGTCAAAGCGAAGGGATGACTGGCCGGGCTTAAGCAAAAGCCTTACAAGGGGCGGCGTTCACCGGGGGTCGGCGCCTTTGGCCAGCATCTACGATCTGAAGCCGCGGTTTCAGGCTCTGCTCCGCCCGCTCGTGACAGGCCTTGCCCGAATCGGCATCACCGCGAACGCGGTCACGCTTGCCGCGCTCGTCCTCAGCATCGCGCACGGAGCCTGGCTCGCGTTGCTGCCGGGTGCCCCCTGGCCGCTTCTGCTCCTTCCCGTGACGCTCCTTCTGCGCATGGCCCTCAACGCCATAGACGGCATGCTGGCGCGCGAGTACGGCATGGCGAGCGTGCGCGGCGCGATGTTGAACGAACTCAGCGACGTGGTCGCGGATGCCGCGCTCTACCTCCCTTTCGCCTTCATTCCGGGCGTCAACGGCCCGCTCGTGGTGCTGGTCGTCGTGTTTGCGATCATCGGCGAGATGGCGGGCGCGCTCGGACCGACGCTTGGCTCCGCGCGCCGCTATGACGGGCCGTTCGGCAAGAGCGACCGTGCCTTCGCCTTCGGGCTGCTCGCGGCGCTCCTGGGAGCGGGGCTCGCACCCGGCCTCTGGACCACGATCTTTCTCGCTGTCCTGCTCGGCCTCGCTTTGCTTACGACCCTAAACCGGGCCCGCGCCATCATTCGCGGCGTCGGCGTCGCGAAGCCGTGAGCGAAATCTTCGGCCTGCCGCAGAATGTCGTCTACGCGACGGCCGGCATCTATGCCGTTCTCATCATCGCGACCCTCATCGTCGCGATGCTACGCCGGCGCAATCCGGGCGAGCGCTACGCCGAGCTTTCCGCGCGCACGAATTCCTGGTGGTGGATGATCGGCGCCTTCACGCTCGCGGTGCTGCTGAACCAGACCGTCGCAATCGTGTTCCTCGCCTTCATCTCCTATCTCGCGCTGAAGGAATATCTGTCGCCGATCCCGACGCGGCGGATCGACCGCGCCGTGCTGCTGTTCGCCTATCTCGCGATACCGATCCAGTTCTATTGGGCGGCGATCGACTGGTACGGCATGTTCATCGTCTTCATCCCGGTCTGGATGTATCTGTTCTTCCCGGCGCTGATGGCGCTCCGCGGCGAAACGGAAGGTTTCCTGCGCGCAGTCGGCACGCTCTCCTGGGGCCTGATGATGACGGTGTTCACGCTGAGCCACATGGCGATGCTGCTCGTCTCGGGCGATGTCGAGAACAAGGTGGCGGCGGGCGTCGGCCTCCTGCTTTTCCTCGTCGTCCTCACGCAGTTCAACGACGTGGCGCAATACACATGGGGCAAGCTTTTCGGCCGCCATAAGGTCACGCCGAAGGTCAGCCCGAAAAAGACGTGGGAGGGGCTGGTCGGGGGCATCGCCACAACGACCGTCGTTGCGGCTTTAATCGGGCCCTATCTCACGCCGATGGATTGGCAGTGGTCGGCGCTCGCGGGCTTCATCATCGGCGTCGCGGGATTTTTGGGCGACATTGCCATCTCGGCGATGAAGCGCGATCTCGGCGTGAAGGACACCGGCGGGCTGATTCCCGGACATGGGGGCATCCTCGATCGCGTCGACAGCCTCACTTGCGCGGCCCCCGCCTTCGTGCATTTCATCCGGTATTTCTTCTATGCGTGACGGCTCACTCCAAGAGGCGTCCCTCCTCACGCGCGTTTTGCGCACTCTCTTCTTCGCCATCGTCGTGCGCGCGGTGATCCTGATCGCGCTCGGGTTGACGGTTCGGCATCGCGAGCGCCTGCCGAAGAAGGGGCCGGCAATTCTCGCCGCGAATCACAACTCGCATCTCGATACGCTCGCTTTGATGTCGCTGTTTTCGCTTCGCTTGCTGCCGCGGTTACGGCCGGTCGCGGCGGCCGATTATTTCTTCAAGACCAAGGGGCTCGGCTGGTTCGCGACCAACATTATCGGCATCATTCCGGTGGAGCGCGGCGGGACGGCGAAAGGCGGCAATCCGCTCGCTCCTTGCGAGGACGCGCTCGACCGCGGCGACATTCTCATCATCTTTCCGGAAGGATCGCGCGGCGAGCCCGAGGCGTTCCAGGCCTTCAAGAAAGGCATCGGCCATCTCGCCAAGGCGTGGCCCAAGGTGCCGGTCATTCCGGTCTTCATGCATGGGCTCGGCAAGGCATTGCCGAAAGGAACGGCGCTGCTCGTGCCCTTCAACTGTACGGTGAGCGCCGGCGAACCGCTTTACGGCAAGGAATCCCATGACGGCTTTGTCGCGGAGCTGGAGGCGGCGATGACCGCGCTCGCGGCGGAAGAGAAGCTGCCGCTCTGGGCCTAGCTCATTCTCACCAGTGCGACGATGAAGCAGGCGGTGGCGGCGAGTCCCATCACCATGCGCACATTGTTCCAGGTCATCCACTCGGAGAGGAACTCTTTCCAGAAGGCCGCGCCTTCGGGACTGTCGGTCCGGACTTGAGACAGCGAATTGTTGAGGGGCAGGTTGCGCATCAAACTCACGCCGATGGGACCGTTGAGGTAGAGCAGGGCGCCGAGCAGGAGCCATTTCGCCTTCGGCTGGTGCCATGCAAATGGCGCGGCAAGACCGAGCACCGAAGCGAGCACGGCCGTGCCGAAAAACACCGCCAGGAAGGCCGGGGCTTTGATCGCGGCGATGATGGACTGCATCGCGGTGATGCCGGTTTTCGGCGGCGTATCGCGCAGGGCCTTCAGCAGGAACGCCGAGAAGGCGAAGTAGGTTCCGGCAATCAGTCCCGACCCCAGCGCGGCGAGAAGCGTTATGGCAAAAAGTAAGTGGTCGAACATGAAAACTCCCCCTCGGCCTCAATGCGCCGCGATTTTTTCAGAACTGAACTGGCGGCGCCACAGGCTTATAGCGGGGTAGGGTGTGCCGCTCACTGAGCCTGCTCGCCGGATGGGGGGTTGGTCGATTCCGCCAGCGTCTTCAGATTGGCGAGGCCGGTCTCGAAATCGGCGCCCACCATCTCATCCATGTCGAAGAAGACCCGCATGAGCTTGGAGACGAACGGTGCCGGCCCCTGCATGGCCCAGGTTATCTCGGTCGCGTCGCCTTGCGGCTCGAGCGTGAACACGACGACATTATTGGTGGGGAAGGGCCTCTCGAAATCGAGCGTCATGTCGATCTGCTTCGGGGCCACGGAGTCGACGATCGCAAGCCGCCCCTTGCCGACAGTCTCGTTGCCGTCCCATTCATAGACCGCGCCCTTGCCATTCGGCGCGCCGGAGATGGTGCGCTTCATCGTGGGGTCCTTCTTTTCGTAAGGCGACCAAGCGGTGAAATTGTTGAAGTCGTTCAGGAGGAAGAAGATCTTCTCCGGCGGCGCCGCGATGCGCGTGCTGCGCTCGACGCGGAACGTATCGGACTTCAACGCCGCGAGCCCAATGATGACACCGGCGAGCACGACCAGGCCGGCAACGACGGTGAGCGCGATTCTCCTGAACATGGGTGGCTAGATACGCCTCAGGCCATCTTCTCGCAATTGATCATCCAGGGTGTGCCGAAGCGGTCGGTGAGCATGCCGAAACGCTTGGCCCAGAAGGTCTCCTGAAGCGGCATTGTCGCCGTGCCGCCCTCCAGCAGCGCGGCGTAGACACGCTCGGCCTCGGCCTCGTCCGCAATGTTCAAGGCCACCTCCATACCCTGCATCTTCTCGAAGCGCTCCTTCGGTGCGTCCGACGCCATCAGCACGTTGTCGCCGAAGATCAAGCGCGCATGCAGGATTTTGTCGGCATAGTCGGGCGGAGCCTGTTCGTCGCCCGGCATATCCTTGTGGGTCATCATCGCGACGATCTTGCCGCCGAGGACGCTTGCGTAGAAATTGAACGCCTCCTCGCAATTGCCGTCGAATGTCAGATAGGGATTCATCTTCATGCGTATGTCTCCTTACGCGCGGGCGAGGTAGTCGCCGAGTTGAGCGAATGTGCCGGCCCAGCCGCCCTGCATGGACTTGCGTCCGTCCTCGAAGGTCTGGCGCTGCTTCTCCGTGGGATCGATCGGCGTCCAGTGTACGGTGACGGTGGTCTTGCCGTCCTTCTCTTCGAACGTCACCTCGGTCAGCGTCTGCAACGGCCAATCCGGCGCCATCGGATGCGTCGTGACGTTTCCTTCCGGATCGGAGAAGGAACTGACGAAAAGGAGCCGGCGCGGCGGCTCGATCTCCCGGTAGACGAACTTGCCCCACATCTCCTGGCCTTGCGGGGAGGTAAGCAGGTAGTGGCAGATGCCGCCGGGCCTCGGCTCGAATTTGTGCAACTCGGCCTTGAAGCCCTTCGGGCCCCACCATTGCGCAAAGCGGTCCGGCTCGGTCCACGCCATCCACATGACATCGCGCGGAACAGCGTAGCTGCGCGAGGTGACGAACTCGGTCACGGACTTTTGCATGACGTTTCCCTCTCGAAGTGTTGAAGGGCGAAGCGGCCTAGAGATCAACGATGCTTTTGAAGCCGCCATAGATCATGCGCTTGGCGTCGAAGGGCATCGCCTTCATGTCCATCATGTTGGCGAGGCGCTTGTCGTTCATGACCTTGGCGTTGATCCGGTCGCGATCCTTGCGCGACTTGTAGGTGATCCAGGAGAACATGACCGTCTCGTTGGGCTTGAGTTTGACGCTTCGCGGGAAGGAGGTGAGCTTGCCCTTCTTCACGTCGTCGGCGACGCATTCGTGAAATTCCAGCGCGCCGTACTCGCGCCATATCTTGCCCGCCTTGCGCGCCATGCGGCGGTAGGCATCGACGTTCTTCTTCGGCACGGCGACAATAAATCCATCGACATACATGGCGAGGCTCCTTTGCGGTGGGATCAGATTCCGGCGTAGACGCGTTCCAGCTCGGCGATGTCGAACTTCTTCATCTGCAGGAAGGATTTCATGACGCGATCGGCCTTGTCGGCGTCGCCGCCGGTCAGCATGTCGAGGAGGCGGGTGGGGGTGACCTGCCAAGACAGGCCGAATCTGTCCTTGAGCCAGCCGCAGGGGCCTTCCTCTCCGCCAGCGCTGAGTGCCTGCCAGAAATAGTCGACCTCCTTCTGGTCGGCGCAATAGATCTGGAAGGAGACCGCCTCGTCGAAGGTGAAGATCGGACCGCCGTTCAGCGCGACGAAAGGCTGGCCGTCGAGCTCGAAGGCGACGGTCATCACCGAGCCCGGCTCGCGGCCGTGAATCTCGAAGCCTTCGTTGCCGTAGCGGCTGACGAGGTTGATCTTCGAATTCGCGAAGACGGAGACGTAGAAATTCGCCGCCTGCTCGGCCTGATTGTCGAACCAAAGACAAGGCGCGATCCTGTGCTTCAGCGCGATGTCATGGGGATTCCTTCGTTGCTAACTGAGATAACGCTCGATCTTGTCGAGGCAGCCGGTCCAGCCAAATTCGTGGCGATCGCGCGTCTCCTCGTCGAAGAACTGCTCGTGAATGAGAGTGAGCATGCTGCCGTCGCCGTCGGGCTTGACGAGAATAGTCACCAGCGACTCGCGCTCCGGCGTCGAGCGCCACGCCCAGGTGAAGACGAGCTTCTCGTTCTCCACGACCTCGCGGTAGACGCCGCTGACGTGGTGCTCTTCGCCATCCTCGGTGCGAAAGATGACGGTATAGCGACCGCCGACGCGCATATCGGTCTCGGCATGATCGACGGGGCCCGAGTCGGGGCCGAACCATTTCGTTATTTTTTCGGGGTCGGTCCACGCGGCGTAGACTTTTTCGGGCGCCGCATTGAGACGACGTTTGAGGGTGAGGCTTGGCTTGACGGCGAAGGCGGGGCGTCCTGACATGTTTTCTTCTCCACAAACGCGGCGAGGCGATCGAGCTGCTCCGCCCAGAAACGCTGGTAACGATTGAGCCAGTCCATCGCCTGCTCCATGGGTTCCGCAGTGAGATGGCAGGTGACGGTGCGGCCTTGCTTTTGCCGCGTGATGAGGCCCGCGTCGGAGAGCACGTCGAGATGCTTCATCACGGCGGGGAGCGATACCGGGAAGGGCCGGGCGAGGTCGCTGATGGAGGTGCTGCCGCGTGTCTCGAGCTGCGCGAGCAGCGCGCGGCGGGTGGGGTCCGCAAGCGCCGCGAAGGTGCGATCCAGGACCTGATCTTGATACTTAACCATTGAGTTAAGTATCTCCGCTTGGGCGGTTCAAGTCAAGCGCAGTCGACCTACTGACCCCACGAGACGTTGGTGCAGCGGATATCCTTGCTCTTTGTCGGGGTGATTTGCCCCGTTTCGACCGAGATTTCCCAGGCGCGGCGCACGTCGGTCCACCATTCCCGGCTCTCGTCGCCTTTCGCCTCGCCCATGAAGCGCAGTATCTCGTCGGGCGCCTGCACGCAGGAGATGGTGAACTGCACGTCCTTCGGCGGCGGCGGCACGATCAGCGCGTCGGCCACTTCGTAGGACGCCGGCGCGGCGCGGCTTGCCTTCGACAGCTCGCGGCTCGTGAGGACGAGAAAGGTGCCGTCCTCGCGCTGATATTGGCGCACATAGATCGGGGGGGCGACCAGACCGCCGCCCAAATCTGTCCAGCCGTCGATATCGAGCTCGTCCTCGTAAACCTTGCCGCGGAAGCTTTTGGCGAGGGTGACGTCGGCGGACTCCTCCGCGCTCGGCTGCTTCGGTTCCGCCGAGGCGGCGACCGGGCTAAGCGCTAAGGCGGCGACGGCCGCAAACAGGAAGAGGCAACGGCGCGCGCGGACCATGGGCATCCCCCTTGGATTTCCTTTGGCGACTCTGTGGGTCGCGGGGTCGAAGTCTATCCATAATCGTGACGAAATGAGGTGCCCGGCGCGCCGCCCAGACGAAAAAAGGAGGGCTTGCGCGGTCATTCGGCTTCGGCTTCAAGGGTCCGCACCAACTTTCACCGAGCAATACCCATTATGAAAGTCGTGATTGCTGCGGGTGTGCTTGCACTCGGCGTTCTGGCCTTGCAGCCGCGGCCGGCCGCGGATGGAGAGAGTGCGCAGGAGCCGTCCACGGGTGCGGCAGACGCGCAGCTCGATCGCATGATCGGGCAGATGATCATGGTCGGGTTTCCCGGCGACGACGAGCAAGATCCCGGCGTCATTGCCGTGCACGATCAGCTCGCCAAGGGCGTCGTCGGCGGCGTGGTGCTTTACCCCGAGAATATAGGCCAAAAGGGGAAGCTCAAAGCACTGACGGCCCATCTCCGCAGCGCGACGTCGAACCCCGTCCCGTTCATCGCCGTCGACCAGGAAGGCGGTCTGGTGCAGCGCTTGGCGCGGCGCGACGGCTATACCGACATTCCGTCCGCGGCGAGTATCGCCGCTAATCCGAGCTACAGCGCGATGGACAGCGTCGGGCGTCTTTATGGGACGATGGCGGCGGAACTCGCCGATGCCGGCTTCAATCTCAATTTCGGTCCCGTGGTGGATCTCAATCTCAACCCCGAAAATCCCGTCATCGGCGCCCGCGGGCGGAGCTTCGGTAGCGATCCGAAACGCGTGACCGATTACGCGCGCGCGTTCATTGCGGCGCATCGGCGGGCCAATATCGTCACCGCCGCCAAGCACTTCCCCGGCCACGGCTCGAGCCAGACCGACAGCCATGAAAGTTTCTCCGACATCTCGAAGACGTGGCGGGACAGGGAGCTTGAGCCCTATCGCGTGCTGGCGCAGGAAGGTCTGCTCGACATGGTCATGGTCGGACACCTCTATCACCCGCGCTTCAGCGACGGCAGCCAGCTTCCGGCGTCGTTATCAGGCCGCGCCGTGCGCTCGCTGCGAGACCCGCATTGGCTCGCCTTCAAGGGCGTCGTGATGAGCGACGATTTGGAGATGGGCGCGGTGGAGGACTACCCGATCGAGGAGCGCGTCATCAAGGCGATCAATGCGGGCACGGACCTCATCATGTTCTCCAATGTGATGTCGGAGAATCCCGAGCTCGGCCCGGAGCTTCACGCCGTCATCGCCGATGCGGTCCGGAACGGACTGATCTCACGCACGCGCATCGAGCAGGCCTACGGCAAGATCATGCTGCTAAAACGCAAGCTGGTGCAGAAGGATCTCGGCGGCAAGTCGTGAGCAGCGCCTAGTGATAGGCATCGTGCTCCGATGCATCCCAGAACACGTAATAGGAATAGGCGGTGTAGCCGAGAATGATCGGAAGCAGCGGGATCGCGCCGTAGAGCATAAAGAGCTGCGAGTCGGGCGCGGCGGCCGCCTGCCAGATCGTGATGTCAGGCGGGATGATGTAGGGAAACAGGCTCACGGCGAGGCCCGTGTAGCACATCATGAAGATGCCGATGCCAAGCAGGAACGGCGTGTGACGGTGGCGGTCGCGAAGCGCGAACCAGAGCGCGCCGAGCAGGGCGGCTGTGATCAACGGCACCGGGCTCAGCATCACCATATTTGCCGGCGTGAACCAGCGGGCGGCGATCTCGGGATGCAGGAACGGCGTCCAGAGACTGAAAATCAGAATGAATGACGCCACAGCGATCAGCGCCACCTTCGCGACGCGATAGGCCCATTCGCGGAGCTCTTCCGGCGCTTTCATGATGAGCCAGCCTGCCGACAGCAGCACGTAGCCCGTCAGCAGCGCCACGGCGGTCAGGGCGGAGAAGGGCGTCAGCCAGTCGAACGTACCTCCAGTAAACCGGCCGTCGGTGACCGCGAAACCCTGGATGAAGGCGCCGAGCGCGACACCCTGCATGAGGGCTGCCAAGGTCGAGCCGCCGGCGAAGGCGAGATCCCAGAGATAGCGGTAACGCTCCGCCTTGAAGCGGAACTCGAAGGCGACCCCGCGCAGGATCAGCCCCATCAGCATGAGAATGATGGGGAGATAGAGTCCGGGCAGCATCACGCCATAGGCCATGGGGAAGGCTGCGAGCAGGCCGCCGCCGCCGAGCACGAGCCAGGTCTCGTTGCCGTCCCAGAAGGGCGCGACCGACGCCATCATGGCGTCGCGATCCTCATGGCTTGGCGCGAGCGGAAAGAGCACGCCGAGGCCGAGATCGTAGCCGCCGAGAAGGACGTAGAGAAATACCGAGAGCGCCAGGATCGACGCCCAGACCAGCGGGAGGATGACAGGAAGGAATTCGGTCATGGGTTGCCTGCTGCCTCCATGGGCCGGCGCGACGGGTCGCCTTCGCCTTCCTCCGGCACGGCCGGCGGCGTTGCATCGGGGCCCCGGCGTACCAGCTGCGCAATGTAATAGAGGCCGGCGCCGAACACGATGCCGTAAACGATCACGAAGAGAATGAGGGAAGTGAGGACGCTGCCGCCGGATACTGGCGACACGGCGTCCGCGGTGCGCAGCACGCCGTAGACGGTCCAAGGCTGACGTCCCACTTCGGTCGTGAACCAGCCCGCGAGCACGGCGAGGAAACCGAGCGGCGAGACCCAGGTCAGCCCGCGGAGAAACCAACGGCTCGTATAAAGACGGCCGGTCAGCCAGAGGATCGAACCCACAATGCCGACCGCGATCATCGTTAGTCCGATACCCACCATGATGCGGAAGGCGAAGAAGGGGATGATGGGGTGTGGCCGATCTTCAGGCGGAAAAGATTTCAGGCCCCTGATCTCGGCGTCCCAGTCATGAGCGAGAACGTAGCTGCCGAGCTTCGGTATCGCGATCTCGTAGAGATTGCTCTCGGTCTCGGGATTGGGAATCGCGAACAGGATAAGGGGCGCGCCGCGGCGCGTCTCCCAATGGGCCTCGATCGCCGCGACCTTGGCTGGCTGATGTTCGAGCGTGTTCAGCCCATGCAAATCGCCGATCACGAGCTGAAGCGGCGCGAGCCAGATCAGCATGCTGAGCCCCATGCCGAGCATGATGCGGCCATGCGCCACGCTGCGCTCGCGCAAGACATACCAGGCGCCGATGCCGGCCACGATGAAGGCCGTGGTGAGATAGGCGGCGGCGGCCATGTGGGCGAAGCGATAGGGGAAGGAGGGGTTGAAGATGACCTCCCACCAGCTGGTGACATGAAGAATGCCGTCCTCGGCGACGCGGAAGCCGGCCGGGGTCTGCATCCAGCTATTCGCCGACAGAATCCAAAAGGCTGAAATCACCGTGCCGAGCGCCACCATGCAGGTAGCGAAGAAATGCACGAAGCGCGGCACGCGGTTCCAGCCGAACAGCATGATGCCGAGGAAACCCGCTTCGAGAAAGAAGGCGGTCAGCACCTCGTAGGCCATCAAGGGGCCGATAACATTGCCGCCGCGCCGCGACAGCTCGCTCCAATTGGTTCCGAACTCGTAAGACAGCACCACGCCGGAGACGACGCCCATGCCGAAGGAGACCGCAAAAATCTTCGACCAGTGCTTCGCGATCTCGAGATAGATCGGCCTGCCGGTCTTCATCCACAGCGCCTCGAGCACGACGAGCCACGCGGCGAGGCCGATGGTGAAAGACGGGAACAGAATATGGAACGAAATGGTGAAAGCGAACTGGATGCGCGACAGCATAAGGGGATCGAGATCAAGCATCGTTCGCGTCCACCTTTGCGGCAGCCTGAGCGGCTTCTTCGCGGCGACTCACGGCTTGGGGTGAGAGTAACGACGGGACGGCAACAATGCAAAGACGCGGCAAGGCCGCAGCGGGCCCTCCTGTCCTCTCGGCCGGACGGCGTGCCGTGTCACCGGCGTTAAGTGTGTTTGATCGTCTCGAAGGCGGCGAGCGCCCGCTTCCGCGCCCTGCCGTGCTCGATCAAGGGCATGGGATAGGTTTCGCCGAGCGTGATGCCGGCTTCTGCGAGCGCGAGGCCCGGCGCATCCCAGGGAGCGTGAATGTCGGACGTGGAGAGCTTCGCGAGCTCCGGCACAAACCGGCGAACGTAATCGCCGCTCGGATCGAATTTCTGCCCCTGGAGCACAGGATTGAAGATGCGGAAATAGGGTGCCGCGTCGGCGCCGGACCCCGCCACCCATTGCCAGTTGGCCTGGTTGCTGGCGAGGTCGGCATCCACCAGCGTATCGAGGAACCAGTCGGCGCCGCGCTGCCAGGGCACGAGCAAATGCTTCACGAGAAAGGAGGCGACGACCATGCGCGCACGGTTCGGCATGAAGCCCGTGTGCCACAGCTCGCGCATGGCGGCATCGACGATCGGATATCCCGCTTGCCCTTTCTGCCAGGCGCGTAGAGGCGCTTCATCGTCGCGCCACGGGAAGTTCTCGAACTCGGGACGCAGCGGCTGCGTGAGGATCTTCGGAAAATTAAAGAGTAAGTGATGGCAGAACTCGCGCCAGCCGATTTCGCGCAGGAAAGATTCGGCGCCGCGCTGAGTCTTTCCGTTCGCCTCCGCTGCAGAGGTTACGGCGCGCCAGATCTGGTTGGGGCTCAGCTCGCCGAAATGCAGGGAGGGCGACATGAGCGAGGTCGCCCGCACATCGAGGCTGCTGCGATCATCAGCGTAGTTGGCGAGATGGCGGTCGAGAAACTGCGCGAGGCGATGTTGCGCCGCCGCCTCGCCGGGCTTCCATGTGGCGCGCAGGCCGTCCGCCCAGTCGGGCCGCGTGGGACGAAGGTGCCACGCGTCGAGGCTGTCGCTTCTGGCCTCTGCGAATAGCAACTTCTTCGGCCGGGGGAGTGGCGCGCGAGGAGGCGGCGGAGTGCGGCAAGCCTTCCAGAATGGCGTGAAGACGCGGAAGGGCGCGCCGTCGGCGGTGTTGATGTCTTCAGGCTCAAAGAGAAGCTGGCCGCTGAATTGGCGGAAGACCGCGCCCTTGTCCTTGCAGATCTCCGCAATGGTTTTTGCGAGCGACGCGTCCCAGGGTTCATAAGCTCGTGCAACATGGATGGCGCGCGCGCCAGTCTCGTCGAGAAGAGCGGCGAGCACATCCGGGCTGGCACCTCTCCTTAAGCACAGCGCGCCCCCATGCTGCGTAAGGTCTGCATTCAGCGCGGAAAGGCTGCCGTGCAGCCACCAGCGCGACGCGCCGCCGGCGCGAAAGCGTCCAGGCGTTTCGTCATCGAGAATATAAAGCGGCAGGATCGGCGCGCCGTGTGCAGCTTCGGTCAGCGCCACGTTGTCGGCAAGCCGGAGATCGCGGCGGAACCAGACGATGATCGGCGCTTGCGAGATCGTGCGGTCCTTCGCGGTTCAGGTGAACACGATGCGGGCGCACGATCTGTCCGACACGACGCCAAACGCAAATGAGGCGAGGCCGGCGAGGTGCGGCTCACCGGCCTGCCATGGTTAGAAGTCTAGGAGCCTGAAGATGGGTTGATGGTGCGCATCCAGGAAATGATCTTCCACATATCGCCGTTGGATTTGACGATTCCGCCATGGGGAGGCATCGGGCCGACGACGTTCTCGGAACCCTTGCGCGCATAGCCCTGCGCTTTGAGGCCATCTGAGCCGAGCGCAATCAGGCGGAACAGCGTGTCGTCGTCCTTGCCGTAGACCCAGATCGGGTTGGTCAAAGGCGGGCCCATGCCGCCGCCGCCGGTGCCGCCATGGCAGCCGTTGCAGCCGGCGGACATGTAGATCTTGTGGCCCGCCTCGCCGACAGCTTTCGGATCGCTGTTCGGATTTTTCAGGCTACCCTTCTCGGCCTTCTCGGCGGTCTGTTGCGGATTGCCGCCTTCATCGGCGGAAGCGCCTCCAGCGGCAGGGGCGGCTTCGCCGCCGGCAGCCTTGTCATCGGCGGGCGGCGTTGCGGCCTTGTCGTCAGCCGGTGCGGGCGCTGCGGTCTGGCCTGCGGGCGCCGGCGTGGTATCCGCAGTCGCCGGAGCAGGCGCAGGGGCGGCGGCCGTGCTGGGCTCGGCAATAGGCGGCGCGGCAGGCGCGGCCTCTGTTTCGACGGCGGCTATTGCGTCCGTCTCGGTCACGGGGGTGGCGGTCTCGTCGTTCGTCTCCCAAAACGACCAGATTCCGGTCACGACGACAAAGACGATCAGGATAGCGGCAACGACCCTCAACATGGCGTCTTCCTCATCTCGTTTGGTTAAATCGGCAAACACAGCGCAGTGGCCGAACGGCTTAATCGGCCAAATTTAAACGGCTTCAAGCCCGACCTGTTCCCGAAAAAGCAAAGGCGCTTGACGCCTCCCGGGCCTGTTATGTTATATCAACCGCATGAATGCCGCCCATCATCACGAGACCCCGAAGCTGTCGCGCAATCAGAGCGAGATCCTCACCTGCCTGCGCGACGCCAAGGAGCCCATGAGCGCCTACGCCATTCTCGACCGCGTGCGGGAGGCGGGCATCGCCCATCCGCCCACGGTCTATCGTGCACTCAACGATCTGATGCAGAAGGGCATGGTGCATCGGCTCCAGTCGCGCGCGGCCTTCGTCGCCTGCGGCCACGGCGCCTGCGACGGCAAGTTCGCTTTTGCCATCTGCCGCCGCTGCGAGAGGGTCGTGGAAATCGCCTTGAGCGACGGCGACCAGGCCGCGCTGCTTGGCTTGGCGCCTGAGGAAATCTCGCCCGAACAGGTCACGCTCGAGATCGCCGGGCTCTGCCAAGACTGCCAGTCGCAACTGAGCGCTTAGGCAAGGAACGCTCGCATGGGGCCTCGCGCAAGTCTTGAACGGCGCACCTCGCCTGCTTCCTTGGCTGCGACCGCGCCATCGGCGCCTACC
The DNA here is from genome assembly GCF_050999895.1 of Methyloceanibacter sp. Classification (GTDB taxonomy): domain Bacteria; phylum Pseudomonadota; class Alphaproteobacteria; order Rhizobiales; family Methyloligellaceae; genus Methyloceanibacter. The sequence goes on from NZ_JBPCOU010000014.1 coordinate 19,055, forward strand.
GATGCGCGCGGCGTGAGGACGCATCGCGCGCAGAGCGTCCCAGGGTTCTCCCTGCTCAGACTGTCGGTGCCAGCGCGCCTCACGCTCGTCGCGGCTGTGGCGGCGCTGCTTTGGCTCGCGGTGTGGTGGGCTTTGACATGAGCTCTGCGCCCGTGCTCCGCTTCGACGATCTCACGCTCGGCTATGACCGCCATCCCGCCGTGCATCACATCACAGGCGAGGTGGCGCAGGGCGACCTGCTCGCCATTGTCGGTCCCAACGGCGCGGGCAAGTCCACGCTGCTCAAGGGCATTGTCGACGAACTGAAACCGCTCGGCGGAAGCCTCGCACGTTGCGGCCTACGCAAGAACGGCATCGCTTATCTCCCGCAGCAGATCGACATCGACCGCAGCTTTCCCATCTCGGTGTTCGACTGCGTGGCGATGGGGCTGTGGCGCAAGATCGGCGTCGGGGGCGGTGTCGCGAGCGACAAGGATGCCGTGACGGGAGCGCTCGCGAGCCTCGGCCTGCTCGATCTCGCCGCGCGTAGCATCGGGAGGCTGTCGGGCGGCCAGTTTCAGCGCGTGCTGTTCGCGCGACTCCTTCTCCAGGATGCCGCGCTGATCCTCCTCGACGAGCCGTTCCGCGCGGTTGACGCCAAGACCGTCGCCGACCTCCTGGCCCTGATCGCGCGCTGGCACGCGGAAGGCCGCACGGTGCTCGCCGTGCTGCACGACATCGAACAGGTGCGCGCCAACTTTCCGAAGACGCTGCTGCTCGCGCGCGAGGTCGTCGCCTGGGGCGATACGCGCAAGGTGCTCGCGCCGCAAAATCTCGCCACGTCGCGCCAGCTGGTCGAGGCTTTCGACGAGCATGCGGAGATTTGCGATCGGCAAGAGCACGAGCATTCGCATGAGCGGGCGCGGCAGCCGGCATGATCGACGCCGTCACCCAGCCTTTCATCGAGTTCGCCTTCATGCGCCGCGCGCTGGTCGGATGCCTCGCGCTTTCCATCGGGGCGCCGCCGATCGGCGTCTTTCTCATGCTGCGGCGCATGAGCCTGATGGGCGACGCCATGAGCCACGCTATCCTGCCGGGTGCCGCCATCGGCTATCTCATCGCCGGCCTGTCGCTGCCGATGATGAGCCTCGGCGGCTTTGCGGCCGGCCTCGCGGTCGCCATTCTCGCCGGTCTCGTCGCGCGGGCAACCATCCTGCGCGAGGACGCGAGCCTCGCGGCCTTCTATCTCCTGTCGCTCGCGCTCGGCGTGTTCATCATCTCGGTGAAGGGCAGCAATATCGACCTGTTGCACGTGCTGTTCGGTACGGTGCTTGCGCTCGATAACGCGGCGCTGCTGCTGGTTGCCGCGATCACCACCGTGTCGTCGCTAGTGCTCGCGATCATCTACCGGCCGCTCGTGCTCGAATGTTTCGACCCGCAATTCCTGCGCTCGGTAAGCAGCACAAGCTCGGTCACGCATCTCCTGTTTCTCGTGCTGGTCGTGCTCAATCTCGTCAGCGGGTTTCAGGCGCTCGGCACATTAATGGCGGTCGGCATCATGCTCCTTCCCGCCATCACTGCGCGGTTCTGGGCGGAGGACGTACCAGGGCTGATCGTGGTCGCCGTAGGCACGGCATTCGCTGCGAGCTGTCTCGGCTTGCTGCTGTCCTATTATGTCAACGTGCCGACGGGGCCGGCCATCATTCTTCTCTGCGGCGCCTTCTATCTCGTCTCCATGAACGTCGGCACGAAAGGCGGACTGATCTGGACGCTCGCGCCGCGCAAGCATCTCGAAGCCTGAAGTTCCACGACAAGGGGTCACGTCATGACAGGCGGTCTCATTCGGTTTGGATTGGTGCTCGCGGTCGTGCTCGGCGTAGCGAGTGGGAGCCAGGCCGCAGACGCCAAGGTGAAGGCGGTCGCATCGTTCAGCATTGTGGACGACATGGTGAAGAATGTTGGCGGCGATCGAGTCGAGGTCATTACGCTCGTTGGCCCGGACGGCGACGCGCATGTTTTCAGCCCCACGCCCACCGACGCCAAGGCGCTGGCGCAGGCGGACATCTTCTTCGTCAACGGCCTCGGCTTCGAAGGCTGGATGCAGCGATTAGAGACATCGTCGGGCTTCAAGGGCGCCGTCGTGGTCGCGAGCACGGGCGTGAAGCCCATCGAGATGCACGAAGAGGGGCATCACCACGACGATGAGGATGACGACAAGGGCGAGGACCATGACGCGGAGGAAGTCAGCGACCCGCATGCCTGGCAGAGCCTCGCCAACGGCAAGCTCTATGTGGCGAACATTCGCGACGGCCTGATCGCCGTCGACCCGGCAGGCAGAGCGATCTACGAGGCGAATGCCGCCAAATATCTCGACGCCATCGCCAAGGAAGAAACCGACGTGAAAGCGGCGATCGCCAAGCTGGCGCCGGAGCGTCGCCGCATCATCACCAGCCACGACGCGTTCGGCTATTTTGCCTCTGCCTATGGGCTGGAAGTGATCGCGCCGGAAGGCGTCAGCACCGAGAGCGAGGCGAGCGCGCAGGATGTCGCCAAGATTATTCGCCAGATCCGGGCGGAGAAAATCCCGGCCGTGTTCTTGGAGAACATCAGCGACCGCCGCCTGCTCGATCAAATCGCTTCCGAGACGGGCGCCAAGATCGGAGGCACGCTCTATTCCGATGCGCTCTCCCCACCGGACGGACCGGCGCCGACTTATCTCGACATGTTCCGGCACAATGTCGGTGCGCTCGCCGCAGCCCTGTCGTCCTAGGGGCGTCGTCGCGGTATAATGGCGCCATGACGTCACAACGGTGGATTGCCGTCGCCGGCAGCTTGGTCCTCCTTACGGCCATCGCCTTCGCTTCTTTATTTCCGGTCGAATGGCAGTTGCGCACGGGGCTGCACTGGCTGGTCGAGCATTTCCTGATCTATTTCGCGGCGACCGCCATCGTGTGCGTGGCGTGGCCGAAGCCCTCTTATGTGGCGGCCGCCTTGACGGTGCTGGCTGCGCTCTTGGAGACGGCGCAGGGCTTAACGGCCGATCGCGTGCCGGACCTGGCGACCGCGATCAGCGGGGCTGCGGCCGTGCTCACGGCGGCCATCCTCGCCCAGCTGATCATCAGCCTGCGAAAGGCCCGCGCAGTCCGCCGGGACGGGCCAAAAAACGCACCGGCCGGCGGGGGCGCGATCTAGAGAAATCTGATATATCTTCCGGCCATGGACATGCAGGCGCGACGGCGCTCCGTTCCGGTCGACATCGCAGGCATCATCCTTGGCGGCGACGCCCCTGTCGTCGTGCAGTCGATGACGAATACCGATACCGCCGATATCGACGCGACCGCGCGCCAGGTCGCGGCGCTTGCGCGGGCGGGCTCGGAGCTTGTGCGCATCACCGTGGACCGCGCCGAGGCGGCGGCGGCCGTGCCTGTCATCCGCGAGCGGCTCGACATTCTCGGCGTCACCACGCCGCTCATCGGCGACTTCCATTACAATGGCCACACGCTGCTCGAGGACTATCCGGATTGCGCGGTCGCGCTTGCGAAATACCGCATCAATCCCGGCAATGTCGGCTTCAAGGACAAGCGCGACAAGCAGTTCGCGCAGATCGTCGAGATCGCCGCGCGGCACGGCAAAGCCATCCGCATCGGCGTGAACTGGGGCAGCCTCGACCAGGATCTGCTCACCCGGCTCATGGACGAGAACGCGCGGGCGGCTTCGCCGAAGGACGCGCGCCAAGTCATGCACGAGGCCATCGTGCAATCCGCGCTGCTCAGCGCCGAGCGCGCCGTCGAGCTCGGACTTTTGGCCAACAAGATCGTGCTCTCGGCCAAGGTGAGCGCGGTGCAGGACCTGATCGCGGTCTATTCGATGCTGGCGGCGCGCTCCGATCTCGCGCTGCATCTCGGCCTCACCGAGGCAGGCATGGGATCGAAAGGCATCGTCGCCTCGTCGGCCGCGCTCGCCGTCCTCATGCAGCAGGGCATCGGCGATACGATCCGCATCTCGCTGACGCCGGAGCCCGGCGGCGACCGCACGCTTGAGGTGCAGGTGGCGCAAGAGCTTCTGCAAAGCATGGGCCTGCGCAGCTTCGTTCCCGTCGTCGCGGCGTGTCCCGGCTGCGGGCGCACGACCTCAACCACGTTCCAGGAGCTCGCGAGCGACATCCAGAATTTCATCCGCGAGCAGATGCCGGAATGGAAGCGCCGGTATCCGGGCGTGGAGACGATGTCCGTCGCGGTGATGGGCTGCATCGTCAACGGGCCGGGAGAATCGAAGCAGGCCGATATTGGCATCTCGCTGCCGGGAACCGGAGAGGCGCCGGCCGCGCCCGTGTTCGTCGACGGCAAGAAGGTCGCGACGCTGAGAGGCCCGGCCGCCGCGGCCGACTTCAAGACTATGGTGCTCGACTATATCGAGCGGCGCTTCGGCCATGGCCTCACCGGCCGCACCGCGGCGGAGTAGGGGTCGCCGATGCACCTCGCCTTTGGTGGTGCGCTCCTGCTCTTGCTTCTATGCCAGCCGTCGCTGCCGAGGAGCCGGCAGCTGCCTGGGGCGGATGCTGGGGCCGTGTCTACGACGCGGCGCATCTCCTGCGGCGACTGACTGTTGAAGCGCGGGCGCGAGACGACCGAACGTCACCCCTGCACGAGCTGCGCGGCGAGGTTGACCGTCAGCGCGATCACGGCGGTATTGAAGAAGAAAGACAGGATGCCGTGCGGCATCACGACGAAGCGCATCGAACGCGAGGTCACCTCGACGTCGGAGGTTTGCGCCGTGGTTCCGACGACGAAGGCGAAATAGAGGATGTCGACATAGTCCGGCGTGCGGTCGCCGGGAAACTCCAGGCCGCCGCCACTGCCGCGCGGCGCGCGGCTTCTCTCGCCGTGAAACTCGTGCGCGTTCCGCGAACATGGTGTGGATCAGCAGCCAGGAGAGCAGGATCGTCGAGACCGACAGGCTGATGCTGATCGTGCGGTCGATGCCGTACTCGCTTTTGATCGTCGAGAGCTGCGCGACCAGTGCGAGCAGGGTGAAGAGCGAACCGAGAATGACCATGGCGAGGACGAGGCCGCGGTTCTCACGCTCGATATCGGCTTCGCTTTTGATGCCTTCCACGTCGGCGTGCCACATCTTGACGATCACGAGCAGCAGAAACAGCCAGCCGCCCGCGTTCCACCCGGCGAGCGTCCGCTCCATGACACCTTCCACGGAGAGCACCGTGGGGACGAGGAATGCTGTGGCAATGCCCACCGCAATTGCGATCAGAAATCGAAACTGAGCGCGGACATGCCTGAAGGCTGCTGCCCAGAAGGACTCCCGCGGACCGCTTTTTTGGTGCCCTGCGTTCGCGGTGCCATGCTTTTCCCGATCAGCGTTTACGGCTGACGGCAAACTGGGCCGTGGCCACCAACGTGATAGCCCTGGCGCCAAACGGCGCAAGGGCAGCTTCGGCTTCCACCACCAGGGCGGCCAGCCGAGCCTTGGCCGCGTCCACGCCGAGCAGGCCGACCAGCGTGGCCTTGCCGCGGCCGGCATCCTTGGCAACGGCCTTGCCAACAGCTTCGGCGCTTCCTTCCGCATCGAGCAGGTCGTCCGCGAGCTGGAACGCCTGCCCCAGGGCAGACGCATAATCTTTCAGCGCCGCGCGCTTCGATGCATCGGCGCGGCCGAGAACAGCGCCCGCCTCGCAGGCGAAGCCGAACAGCGCTCCGGTCTTCAGCGCCTGCATGGCGGCGACCTCTTCCGATGTGAGGTCGTTGCGCTCTGCATCGAGATCGAGCGCCTGGCCGAGCGCCATCCCATGCCAGCCGGCGGCGCGCGCCAGGAGCGAGATCAGCTCGACTCGGATGGCGGTATCCTGATCGACGCGCTCGCCGCTCATGATCTCAAAGGCAAGGGTGAGCAGCGAGTCGCCGACAAGTATCCCGGTCGCCTCGTCAAAGGCGACATGCACCGTCGGGCGGCCGCGGCGGACGGCATCGTCGTCCATCGCCGGCAAATCGTCGTGGACCAGCGAATAGCAATGCACGCATTCGAGCGCGCAGGCGGCATCGAGCGCGCCGCGCTCGTCCACGCCGAACAGCTTCGCGGACTGGATCAGGAGATAGGGGCGCAGGCGCTTGCCGCCGCCAAGGACGGCATAGCGCATGGCTTGCGCGAGCGCGTTTGACGTGCCCGCGTTTTCGCCCTCTGCGAGCAAGGCGTCCAGGCGCTGCTCCACCAAAGTGGCGATGGGGTCGAGCTCGGTCTGGAAGGTCATCTGGCTCGCGAATGGCGTTGAACGGCGTGGTTGCCGCGAAGGTGGAAAAGCGCGCAAACCTAATACCACGTTGCTCGCGGCGGCAACTGGAGGGTAGAACCCGCCCAGCATGGGAAATCGGAGCGGTGCGGGTCGCGGGCGCAAGGCGCGTGAGGCGCGCTTGGTTGGGGCTGGACATTTGCGCCACTGGGTTGAGTTTGCAGCAAAGATCGTCATCGCCCTTTTTCTGGGTCTGCTCCTGTCGATCGTCGCCTTCCGCTTCGTCGATCCGCCCATCACCACGGTCATGATCGTGGAGAAGCTCAAAGGACATACGCTGCGCAGGGTGTGGGTCCCGCTCGACCGCATCTCCCCGCAATTGCCGCTGGCGGTGATCGCGGCAGAGGATGGCCGCTTCTGCCAGCATTGGGGGGTGGATTGGGGCGCGGTGCGCGATGCCATCCAGGAATCGCAAGGACGCGGGCTCCTGCGCGGCGCAAGCACGATCCCCATGCAAACCGCGAAAAACCTCTATCTTTGGACCTGGCGCAGCTATTTGCGCAAAGTGCTCGAGGCGCCGCTCGCTTATGCCATCTCGGCGGTTTGGCCGAAGCGGCGGGTGATGGAGATCTATCTCAACATCGTGCAGTGGGGGCCCGGCGTGTTCGGCGCCGAGGCCGCGAGCCGCTATCATTTCAACAAGAGCGCCTCGCAGCTCACACGCCGCGAGGCGGCGCTTCTGGCGGCAAGCCTGCCCAATCCGCGGGTGCGCAACGCCGGCAAGCCCGGCGGCCGGTTGAGCCGGATTGCGGGCGCCATCGAGCGGAGAATGCCCACCATCGCCGGCCGCGCGGATTGCGTGCGGCCGTGACACTTGGCCGGCACTTGGCCGAAAAGAGGCGATTCCGGCTCTGGCCAGCCGAAAAGATTGCCACTATAAGAGCGGCAAGAAGACGCCGTACGGCGCCGATTTTATAGGATTCGCATCATGGCCGTTCCGAAACGAAAAACCTCGCGCATGAAGCGGGGCTTCCGCCGCTCGCACGACAAGCTGGCCGCCCCGACCTATGTCGAGGACAAGGATTCCGGCGAGCTGCGCCGTCCGCACCATATCGACCTCAAGGCCGGCCGTTATCGCGGCCGCCAAGTGCTGGCCGTCAAGGAAGAGGCGTAGAAGCCTTTGGATTGGTAGGCGGGCATGGTGATGGTCGATCAAGACTCCGAGCGCCGCGCACCCCGCCGCACCAATCGAGGCGCCTGGTTCACCGCCATCCCGCTGCTCGCCTTCATCGTGATCGCCTATGTGGCGTTCGCGGCAAGCGGCGCGGATTTCACGCTTCCCCGTTTCGAGCCCGCGCTGCCTTCGGGCGCAACCTGGTATATCAGCCTCGGCGATATGCTCGTTGCGACGTCGCTGTTCCTGCTCTTCCTCGAAGTGCTGAAATCGACCCGCACCAGCGGCAAGTCGGTCATCGACCATAGCCTGTCGCTGGTCGTCTTCATCGCCTGCCTCATCCTGTTCCTGATTGGCAACCTGCGGCGACCTCGGTGTTTTTCATCATCATGCTCATCACGCTCGTGGATGTGATCGCCGGTTTCTCCGTCACCATCCGCGCCGCGCGCCGCGACTATACCGTCAGCGGCACCGACTAGACTCCTTCAGCCCAGCCGCCCGAACCCGTAAGCTTTTGTCAACCAATCCCGGAGAAAGCCCCCGGCTGCGCGCCGTTGCCCGGCACCCAGGGTCTATAGGAGAAGCCTGAGGGGGCTCTCACTTCCGCCTTTTTTAAGGCTTGCTGCGTAAGGTCGGCCCCCAAGCACGAGGCGCGAAATGCGTCCGTACAGGTGAAGGGGCATCCCTTGAGTCATCGTCAAAAGAGCGCGCCGAAGACGACGATCGCCTGCCAAAGCCAAGCCCGGAAAGCGACTCCCCGCCTGCGGGCGTCAAGGCGTTCGGGCAGCGGCGCGAAGATGCCGATCCTGACCGCCCGCTAGATCTGGAAGCCGTGCTGAACAGCGTGCGCGAACCCGTATCGCTGGGCCTTTCCGAGCGACCACATCGTATGGGCCGGCAATGCCGCATCGGTGATCGAGGGCGCCAGTCCATCGAGCCTCGCCCAGGGGCGCGCTTTCGCGCTGCTGGTCGATCCTGGACATGCCGGCGGGCGCTACGACGGAAGCACAGGGGGTCCTCATGTCGGTCCCAATTCAGAGCACCGCTACTGCCTGCGCTATCGGCTGCTGCCGGTTGGGCGCCGTGGCGCCGCTGCGCTCTGGGTCGAGGACAGCGGCGTGTGCGCCATCGACGCAGATGGACGCCCGCTCCAGGCGCAAGGCACGCTGCGCGTCATCGACGATCGCCGCGAGCACGAAGAGCGCCTGCATTATCTGAGCAATCACGACAGCTCACCGGGCAACTCAATCGCACCCGCCTTACCGAGGAGCTCACCACTCTCCTGTCCGATGTCGGCCGCGGCCCGCGCAAGGGCGCATTCCTGCTTGCTGCCGTCAACGATCTCACACTCATCAACGAGACCTATGGCTACGATGTCGGCGACGAAGTGATCGCCATTGTTGGGCGCCGCATCGGCCGTGTCTTGCGGCGGCAGAGATTGTCTCGGCAGGTTTTCATCCAACAAGTCGGCATCATCCTGCCGGATTGCGACGTGAAGGGCGCGGACGCCATCGGCCGCCGGCTCATGGCTTCGGTGCGCGACAGCGTTGTCGATACGAGCGTCGGTGCAGTTGCGGCGACGATCTCGGTCGGCGCGCTGCTCTTGCCGGACCATGCCACCGGCGCGCAAGCCGCCATCGGCCGCGCCTTGCAAACCCTGGACGGCGCGCGCAGCGACCGCAACGATCCGTTCGCTTCTATCGCCCTTGCGAGCGCCGCGAGTCGGAACGCCGCCGCACCGTCGCCATCGCCGTTGAGGTCGTGCGCGCCTTGAACGATCGCCGCATGCTGCTCGCCTTGCAACCGATCGTGACATCGAGCAGCCGCGAGCCGGAAACTGTACGAATGCCTCCTGCGGATGCGGCGTATGGACGGCACGATCGCGGTAGCTGCCGAATTCCGGTCGCGGAACAGTTCAGCTCGCTAAGCTCGTCGACCATCGTATCTTGAGCTCGCAACCGAGATCCTGCGCACCAACATCAAGGTAAAGCTCGCGTTGAACGTATCGGCGGCAACGGCCACCGACCCGCAATGGCTCGCGTCGCTCGAGGCCTTCACCGGCAAGGACCGCAGCCAGACGGAGCGGCTCACGGTGGAGATCACCGAGACGGCGGCGATATCCGATCTCGAGGAAACGATAAAGTTTGTGCAGGCCCTGAAAGGTTTCGGCTGCCGCGTCGCGCTCGACGATTTCGGCGCCGGCTATACGTCGTTCCGCAATCTGAAGATGCTCGGGGTCGACATGGTGAAGATCGACAGCTCCTTCTTTCAAAATCTCGGCGCGCATGCCGATGACGAGATGTTCGTGCGTGCGCTGATCGATCTTCCGCGCAATTTCGATGTGACCACGGTCGGCGAATGGGTGGGCGACGAGCGCACGGCCCGGCTCCTGGAAAATGCCGGGGTGGCCTATATGCAGGGCTATTTCTTCGGCGCGCCAGAGCTTGCGACCCCTGGCCTGCTTGAGAAAGCCCTGGGCGAGCTGAAGCCGCGCACCACTTAACTATTAGATGTGAGCTTGCCGCCTAGCGGCGAGACAGCTGCTCGAGCCGTGCCTGCATGGCGGACAGCTCCGCGCGCAGCGTGGAGATCTCATCCTCGCTGGGGTCGGCCTTCGCCGCGCCGTCTGCTCCGTCCCCCTCGTGCGGATGGTAGTTCTTGATCTCGCCGTTCTCCGCCGCATTAAAGGGCATGAACAGGCCAAGCGCGCGCTCGAAGGTAGCAAAATTCTTTCTCACCTGCTCCTGCATGACATCAAATGCCGCGGTGCCGAAGGGCGCGGTGAAGCGCTTGCGGTATTCGGCCTGTTGGCGCGTCAGCGAGTCGAGGCTGAACTCGAGATAGCTCGGCACCAGGCGCTGCATGCTGTCGCCATAAAAGCGGATGAGCTGGCGCAAGAAGGGAATCGGCAGAAGATTTGTGCCGCGGCTCTCCTGCTCAACGATAATCTGGGTGAGAACCGCATGGGTAAGGTCTTCGCCCGTCTTAGCATCGATGACGACGAAGTCTTTTTCCAACTTCACCATGGCCGCGAGGTCTTCGAGTGTTACATAGGTGCTCGTATCGGTATTATAGAGCCTCCGGTTAGCATACTTCTTGATGATGACCGGCTGGTTGTCCTGGTCAGCGTCTCTTGCCACGTCTCTAAGCTCCACTGGTTCGCGGTGTCTGGTCTGAGGCTACTCTATGCCGCAACTGCGAAACCAGTAGCACGATAATTGTGCGTAGCACCAGAGCCTTTGCCGCACGCTTAACGCGGCGCGAAGCGTGGGCTTCCACAGGGGGAATCACTACGCTATGACCTTGGGTCTTATTGGGAAGTGGGAGATCAGGATGAAAGACGAAGAGATTGTCATCGTCAGCGCCGCGAGGACGCCGGTCGGCTCCTTCAACGGCTCGCTGTCGAGCGTGCCGGCCCACACTTTGGGCGAGGTTGCCATCCGCGCCGCGCTCGAGCGCGCGGGCGTTGCGGCCGAGGATGTCGATGAAGTTATCTTGGGCCAGGTGCTGACGGCCGGCCAGGGCCAGAATCCGGCACGGCAGGCGGCGATCGGCGCCGGTATTCCCGTGGGCGCCACGGCATGGGGCGTGAATCAGGTGTGCGGCTCTGGCCTGCGCGCCGTCGCGCTCGCGGCGCAGCAAATTGCGACCGGCGAATCCGAGGTCGTGGTTGCCGGCGGCCAGGAAAACATGAGCATGTCGCCGCATGTCGCCCATTTGCGCAACGGTCAGAAGATGGGGTCGGTCGAGTTCATCGACGTCATGCTCAAGGACGGCCTCTGGGACGCCTTCAATGGCTACCATATGGGCACCACCGCCGAGAACGTCGCGCGGCAATGGCAGATCACCCGTGAGGACCAGGACAAGTTCGCCGTTGGCTCGCAGAACAAGGCCGAGACGGCGAAGAAGGCCGGCAAGTTCAAGGACGAGATCGCGCCTGTCACCATCAAGACCCGCAAGGGCGAGACGGTGGTGAGCGAGGACGAATATGTCCGCGAGGGCGCCAAGCTCGACGATATGTCCAAGCTGCGTCCCGCCTTCGACAAGGAAGGCTCCGTGACCGCGGGCAACGCGTCGGGCATCAATGACGGCGCGGCCGTCGTGGTATTGATGACGGCCAAGGAAGCCAAGAAGCGCGGCCTGAAGCCGCTCGCCCGCATCGCGTCGTGGGCGCAGGCCGGCGTCGATCCCAAAGTCATGGGCTCCGGGCCGATCCCGGCGTCACGCAAGGCGCTCGAGAAGGCCGGCTGGAAGATCGGCGATCTCGATTTGATCGAGGCCAATGAGGCCTTCGCCGCGCAGGCGCTCGCCGTGAACAAGGATCTGGGCTGGGATGCAGGCAAGGTCAACGTCAATGGCGGGGCCATCGCCATCGGGCATCCGATCGGGGCGTCCGGCGCGCGCGTGCTCGTGACGTTGCTGCACGAGATGCAGCGCAGCGATGCCAAGAAAGGCCTCGCCACGCTGTGCATCGGCGGCGGCATGGGCATCGCCATGTGCCTCGAGCGGGACTGATTGCCGATATATCGTCGTTAAGGATCTCGCGCCGAGTCAATTGCAGCCAGGCGCCAGACCCAGCTTCAACAAAGTAAGCCGGCGCCAACGTGCGCCAAGGAAGGGACGTCATGGGAAGAGTGGCTTTGGTCACGGGCGGAACGCGTGGCATCGGGGCGGCGATCTGCAAGGCCTTGAAAAAGGAAGGCTACAATGTCGCCGCCAACTACGCCGGCAATGACGATGCGGCACAGGCCTTCAAGAAAGAAACCAAGATCCCGGTCTTCAAATGGGATGTCGGCGATTACACCGCCTGCGAAGCGGGCATCGTCAATGTCGAGAACGAGGTCGGCCCGGTCGAGGTGCTGGTCAACAATGCCGGCATCTCGCGCGACGCCATGCTGCAAAAGATGACGCATGAGCAGTGGGAGCAGGTGATCCGCACCAATCTCGATTCTCTCTTCAACATGACGCGTCCGGTGATCAACGGCATGCGCGAGCGGGGCTTCGGCCGCGTCGTCAACATCTCCTCAATCAACGGGCAAAAGGGTCAGCTCGGCCTCGCCAATTACTGCTCGGCCAAAGCGGGCGTGATCGGCTTCACCCGGGCGCTCGCGCTGGAAAGCGCGCGCAAGGGCACTACCGTGAATGCCGTCGCGCCGGGCTATGTGAAGACGGAGCTTCTGGCGGGGGTCTCCGACGAGGTGATGAAGAGCATTGTCGGGCAGATTCCGGTCGGGCGCTTGGGCGAGGCCGATGAGGTCGCGCGCTGCGTCGTGTTCCTCGCCGCCGACGCGGCCGCCTGGATCACCGGCTCGACGCTCACCATCAATGGCGGCCAGCACATGGATTGACGGCTGATTTGGCCGTGGCGGGCGG
>NZ_JBPCOU010000026.1:0-61018 GCF_050999895.1 Methyloceanibacter sp.
CCAGGTTACCGTGACGATGGCACCGCCTGGTGGGTGCTCGCGATTGGCAAGATCGAGCCGCGCGCCGGTGCGCTCGAGCAAGGTCTTGGCGATGAAGAAACCGAGACCCATGCCGATATGCTCGTCGGGGGCCTCATTGCTCCAGCTCGGTCCCGGGCGCGTTGTCACGAAGGGCTCGCCGAGCTGCTCGAGCACGGCAGGCGTAAACCCTGCGCCGTCGTCGGCGATGAGGATCCTGACCTCCGCCGCGCTAAAGCGGGCATCGACCTCGACCTTCGTCGCGGCGAAATCGATGGCGTTCTCGATCAGATTGCCGAGCCCATAGATCATGCCGGGGTTGCGTTGCGTCACGGGCTCCTGCACGGCCTTGCCCTCGCCGTCGCCGGCGGCAGGCCCGGTCGCGACCTCGATCGGGACCGCCATCAGCCGGTGCGGATCGACGACCTCCTCGATCAAATGACTGAGGGTGAGGCGGGACAGGATGATGTCTTGCTGCTCGCCGCTGCCGGCGAGATTGGCGAGGATCTCGCGGCAGCGCTCGGCCTGGGCGCGCAGAAGCACGACGTCCTCGTAATGCGGGTCGCTCTCCTTGGCGTCACGGATGAGCTCCTTGGTCACGACCGTTATGGTCGCAAGCGGCGTGCCGAGCGCATGCGCCGCGGCGGCGGCGAGCCCGTCGAGCGCGGACAGCCGCTGCTCCCGCGCGAGCACCATCTCCGCCGCTGCCAGGGCCTCCGCCATGCGCCGCGATTCCTCCGCCGTTCGCCAGGAATAAAGCCCGATGAAGAGAATGCCGGACACGACCGCGGCCCACACCCCCATCACATAGGGGAAGGGCAGCACCAGCGGCCGGTGGTGAAACCACGGCAGCGGGTAGTGAAAGGTCGTGAGCAGCGTGGCGCAGAGCACGGCGAGCGCGCCGAGCGCGATGGTGATCCTGATCGGCAGCGTCGATGCCGACACCGTCACCGGCGCAATCAGAAGGAAGGCAAATGGGTTCTCCAGTCCGCCGGTGAGATAGAGAAGCGCGCCGAGCTGGAGGATGTCGTACCCAAGCATGATGAAGGCGTAATTGCTCTTCAGGCGCTGGCTTGCCGGGTAGCGGATGCGCAAGGCGACGTTCAGCCAGGCCGACAGCGCGATCACGGCAAGGCAGCCGCCGATGGGAAGATCGATGCCGAGGATCCAATAGGCGCCGATGACGGTCGCGGATTGTCCCAGCACCGCGAGCCAGCGCAGCCGCACGATGGTCTGGAGCTTGAGCCGGCTCTCGCCGCGCCGCAGCCAGTCCGACATCGCGGAACCGGACGCGGTTTGACTATTGTTGAGGGCAACCATAGGTGAATCCTAGCACAGTGAAGAGGCCACAATTCCGCCAAGTCGGGCGGCCACGCCGGTCATATGGACAAGAGAGTCGTTGAAGCAAGCAGCCGCCTGGGTGCGGCGCTCCCGGTGGTGGCGCGCGGCCTGACCAAGCTCTATGGCTGCATCACGGCCGTCGACCATATCAGCTTCAGCCTGGAGCCTGGCACGACGGTTGCGCTGCTCGGCGGCAACGGCGCCGGCAAGACCACCACCATCGCGATGCTGCTCGGACTCGTGCTTCCGAGCGCGGGCGAGGTTCGCGTATTCGGCGCCGATATGAGCCGCAATCGCGGGGCCGTCGCGCATCGAATGAATTTCCAGAGCCCGTATGTGGACCTGCCGATGCGGCTCACGGTGCGGCAGAACCTGACCGTGTATGCAAAGCTCTACGGCGTCGCCAATGTTGGCGACCGCATCGCCTTTATCGCCGACGACTTGCAGATCGAGCCTCTGCTCGATCGGCTGACGGGCAAGCTCTCAGCGGGGCAGAAAACGCGCGTCGGCCTCGCCAAGGCGCTGCTCAATGCTCCCGAACTGTTGCTGCTCGACGAGCCGACAGCCTCGCTTGATCCCGACACCGCCGACTGGATCAGGCGCAAGCTCAAGGAATATGCCGAGGACCGCGACGCAACTATCCTGCTCGCCTCGCACAACATGGCGGAGATCGAGCGCCTCGCCGACCGCGTCATCCTGATGGATGTCGGCCGCATCATCGAGGACGCGCCGCCGCGTACCCTGATCGAAACCTACGGCAAGGAGACGCTCGAGGATGTGTTCCTCGACATCGTGCGCGGACGCGTCCGCGACGAAGCCGCAATTCCAACCCGGCAAGCCTCATGACGCGAAGCATCCATGCGCATCCCGGCGCCGAGCCGATACTCCTGCCGCCGACAGGCATCGACGCCTCCTTTCGCCGCATCCGTGCGCTCGTACGGCGCTATGTCTATCTGCTGCGAAGCTCCGGCATCAGGCTGCTCGAGCTGATCTACTGGCCGTTCCTGCAAATGCTGACCTGGGGTTTCTTGCAGCAATATCTCGCCGACACGACGAGCCCGCTGGCGCAGGCCGCGGGCGTCCTGATCGGATCGGTGCTGCTCTGGGATATCCTGTTCCGCTCCAAGATCGGCTTCTCCACCACCTTCATCGAGGAGATGTGGTCGCGCAATCTCGGCAATCTGCTCACCAGTCCGTTGCGGCCCGCCGAGCTTGTCGCAGCGCTCAGCCTATGGAGCGTCATTCGGCTCGGAGTGAGCATGGTGCCGGTCGCCATCGCCGCCTATTTCATTTTCGGCTTCAACCTGCTCGATCTCGGTTTGCCGCTCGCGGCCTTCTTCGCCGTTCTGGTGATGACGAGTTGGTCGCTGGGACTGATCTCGGCGGGCGTCATCCTGCGCTACGGCCTTGGCGCGGAGGAGTTCGCCTGGTCGCTCGCTTTCCTGCTGCTGCCTATCTGCTGCGTATATTATCCCGTCTCGGTCCTGCCGAACTGGCTCCAGCCCATCGCGCTTGCGCTTCCCCCTACCCATGTGTTCGAAGGCATGCGCTCGATCCTGCTGCACGGCACCTTGGATGCGACCGATCTATGGTGGGCGCTCGCCTTGAACGCGGTGTATTTCGTCTTGGGCTACGGCCTGTTCAGCTGGTTCCTGCATGGCGCCCGCGAGAAGGGCACGCTCATTCAGCTCGGAGAATAAGAAAGATGTCTCGCCGCCTTGCTGTGATCGTTGCTGGCTTTCTCATCGGTGCGCTCGCCGGTGCGGCGGCTCTGGTTTTGAACAAGGGTCATGAGACCCTAGGGGTCGCAACCACGGGCACGGCACTGGTCGGCGGGCCGTTCACCCTTGTTGACCAGACCGGCAAGACGGTCACCGAGCGCGACTTCCGCGGCCGCTACATGCTGGTCTTTTTTGGGTTCACCCACTGCCCCGACATTTGCCCGGCCGAATTGCAGGTCATCGCCGCGAGCCTGGAAGCGCTGGGGCCGGCTGCGAAGAAAGTGGTGCCGGTCTTCATCACTGTGGACCCCGAACGCGACACGCCAGAAGTGATGGCGGACTATATCAAGAATTTTGGCGATGAGTTCGTGGGTTTAACCGGATCTCCCGAGCAGATCGCGGCTGTGGCAAAGGCCTATCGCGTCGCTTACGCAAAATTTCAAGAGAAAGACTCGGTGACCGACTATAGCGTCGACCATTCTGCCCTGGTTTACTTGATGAGCCCCAACGGCGACTACATCACACACTTACCCTATGGCACCAGCGCCGAAAAGATGGCCGAAACGCTGCGGCGCTACCTTTAGCCGCGCACGCTAACTCGGGCCTTGCGGCGTTGTGTCATTGCGCTGCAACATAGAATCACCATTTGATTCCGCGATGCAGCATTCTCGTGCAAAGATGCTAAAGTCGGAACGGTGATCCCATGCTCTACCATCTCTATGAGTTGAACCAGGCCGCGCTGAGCCCCGCGAGGGCTGCGGCCGAGGTCGGTCGCCTTCTCTTTCGAAATCCCCTCAACCCCGCCTCGCACACCCCGTTTGGTCGCGGCGCGGCCGCGGCGTTGGAGCTTTTCGAGCGATCCACGCGGCGCTACCGCGAGCCGATCTGGGATATTGCGACGACCACCGTCGATGGACGCGAGGTCGCGGTCCGCGAACGCACCATCATCAGCAAGCCCTTCTGCAAGCTCGTCCATTTCGAGCGCGACGTCTCCGCCTCAAGGCGCCGGAAGGACAACAAGCTCCTGATCGTGGCGCCGCTTGCGGGGCATTTCCCGACGCTCTTGCGCGGGACCGTCCGCGACATGCTACCGGATCATGAGGTCTACATCACCGAGTGGCGGGACGCGCGCCAGGTGCCGCGATCCTCAGGCGGTTTCGATCTGGAGGACTATGTCGACTACATCGTTGAGTTTCTGCGCTATTTCCGGGGCGACGTGCATGTGATGGCCGTCTGCCAGCCAACCGTTCCCGTGTTCGCGGCCGTGTCGCTGATGGAGGCCGCAAACGACCCCAAAGTGCCCCATTCCATGATCTTGATGGCCGGCCCCATCGACGCGCGCGAGAGCCCGACTGCGGTCAACAAGTTTGCCGTCTCACGGACAGTGGAATGGTTCCGGCGCAACGTCATTACGCAGGTCCCGTGGCCGCTTCCGGGCATGATGCGCAATGTCTATCCCGGATTCCTCCAGCTCACTGGTTTCATGGGCATGAATTTCGGACGCCATATTTCGGCGCACCGGGATCATTTTCATCATTTGATCCGGGGCGACGGTGATTCAGCCGAAAAGCACCGCGAGTTTTACGATGAGTTCCTGGCGGTCATGGATCTCACCGAAGAATATTACTTGCAGACGATCGAGAACGTCTTCATCGAGCACAAGCTGCCCAAGGGCGAGATGATTCACCGTAATGTGAAAGTGGACCCGGGCAGGATCCGCCGTGTGGCCTTGATGACGGTCGAGGGCGAGAAGGACGACGTCACCGGCTTGGGCCAGACTTTTGCTGCCCATAAATTGTGCAAAAGCCTCCCGGAGTCGATGCGGGCGCATCACGAGCAGCCCGGCGCCGGCCACTACGGCGTTTTTAATGGTTCGCGCTTCCGTGCCGAAATCGCGCCTAAAATCAAGGCTTTCATGGCCTCGAACAGGCGTCGGACCAGTCGCTTGGCGCGGGCTTTTAGCCGCAACGCGTAATCCGGGGGGAGCATCCGCCCCCGACCCTGTGCTATCGTCGGTTTCGTCGAATCGGAGGCCAACTCCGAAGACGGCAGGGAGCGTAGTGTTATGCTTAAGCGGCTCAAGCCCGGTCGCGGTGAAACCATCGAGGTTAACATCCGTGGCCTCGGGCTCCCCCTTTTACTCAAGCGCAGCCCGCGGGCGCGCCGTTTCAGCCTTCAGGTCAGCGAAGCGCGGCGCGGCGCCGTGCTCACGATGCCGGCGTATTCGAGTTTTGCGGAAGCGGACGAGTTTCTCTCCCGCCATCTCGATTGGCTGAAGGAACATGTCGCGGGTCTCTCCGAGCCGGTGCCGTTCACGCATGGCGCGATCGTACCGTTGCGCGGCTTCGCGTATCAGCTTCGCTTCGCCGGCTGCGTGCGGCGTCGCGGGGTGGTGTGGGTGGAAGCTGCGGAAGACGCCAAGGCCGCGCCCGCATGGCCGGGTGGTGCGCGCGTGTCGGTGCGGCGGCTGCCGCGCCTGCATGTGTCCGGCGAGGACGAACATGCGCCGCGACGTCTCCTCGACTGGCTGAAGCGTCAGGCGCATCTCGATCTCAAGACGCGCGTCGACGTGCATGCGCGCCGCCTCGACCTTCGCCCGAAGCGGCTCTTCATTCGCGATCAAACCACGCGCTGGGGATCCTGCTCGACGAGCGGGGCGCTCTCCTTCTCGTGGCGGCTCGTGCTCGCGCCGCCCTTCGTGCTCGACTATCTCGCAGCACATGAGGTTGCGCATCTTGCCCATATGAATCACGGGCCGCGCTTCTGGGCGTTGGTGGAGCGGTCGATGCCGCGCCAGGTGGAAGCGCGCGAGTGGTTGCGCAAGCATGGTGCGAGCCTGCACCGCTACGGCGCCGATGCCATGCTGCCGTCATCGAACGGCTATTCGCCGAAGCGCAGCATCGAGTAGCGGGAAGCTACGTGTCGCGCGTCTGCTAGTTGCCGGAAAAGATCCCGAACACACGGCGGAAGAGGGGCGTGTCGCCGCCGCTTAGCGCTTGCCACGGCAACTGTGCCGAAGCCTCCTGCACTGGCGGCATGCGCGCCCCCGGCAGCGGCAGCGGCTGCTTGTTCTCATGCGCGTAGAGCATGATCTCGTGCCAGATTTCGGCCGGCACGGTGCCGCCGGTGACCTTCTTCATCTTCGCGCCGTCGTCATTGCCGACCCAGACGCCGCCGACGTAATGCGCGGAGTAGCCGACGAACCACGCGTCGCGTGACGCCTGACTCGTGCCGGTCTTGCCCGCGGCGAAATGGGTTGGGATGCCTGCGGCCTTGCCCGTGCCACGGGTGATGGTGGCGTTCATCATGTCGTTCATGGCGCCGACATATTGCAGCGCCACGACCTGCGGCGGCCGCGCGCTGTTGCGCCGGAAAAGCACGACGCCGTCGCCATTTCTCACTCGCGTGATGATGTGCGGGGTGACGGCATGGCCGCCATTGGCGAAGGGTGTGTAAGCCCCCGTCAGCTCCAAGAGCGTCACCTCCGCGGTGCCGAGCGCAAGCGAGGGGCTCTCATGCAGCACGGACTGAATCCCGAGCCGCCGCGCCGCGCGTGCGACGCGCCAGACGCCGACATCGGCGGCGAGCCTCACCGCGACGGTATTGATGCTCTCGGCCATGCCCTGCCGCAACGTCACCTGGCCGCGGTAGGTGTTGGTGTAGTTCTTCGGCGTCCACCCGGCGACCGTGATGGGCTGATCGGTCTCGACCGAGTCAGGCGAATAGCCGCTCTCCAGCGCCGCGAGATAGACGAAGGGTTTGAAGGCGGAGCCCGGCTGCCGGGAGCCCTTGAGCGCGCGGTCGAACGGGCTCGTCCAGTAGGACCGGCCGCCGACCAGCGCCTTAACGCCGCCCGAGGTGTCGAGCACGACCACGGCGCCTTCACTCATGGAGAGCATAGCACCGTTCGTGTCGAGCTGATTGCGGACAGCCTTCTGCGCCACGCGCTGGAGCCCGGCGTCAATGGTGGTATCGACGATGAGATCGCCGTCCGCGCGTCCGATGAGGCCGGGAAGAAGCTCGGCCACCCAATCCACGGAATAGGGATAGCCGGTGACGTCGTCTCTTGCGCGCAGCCGCAGCGGCTGGGTCTGCGCCGCGCGCGCCTCTTCTTCCGAGAGGAAGCCTGCCTCCACCATGTTTTGCAGCACGTCGTCGAGGCGCGTGCTGGCGAGACTGACGCTCCGCGTCGGCGCATAGCGAGACGGCGCCTTCAAGAGCCCGGCCAGCAGCGCTGCCTGCGGCAGCGTCACCAGGCGCGCCGACTTGCCGAAATAATGCCGCGCCGCCGCCTCGACGCCAAAGGTGCCGCCGCCGAAGTAGACGCGATTGAGATAGAGCTCGAGGATCTCGTCCTTGGTGAAGCGCTGCTCGAGCCAGATCGCGTAGATCAGCTCTTCGAGCTTGCGCTGGAGCGTGCGGTCCGGCTCGAGGAAGAGGTTCTTGGCAAGCTGCTGCGTGATGGTGGAGCCGCCTTCGACCACGCTGCCCGCCGCCGCATTGCGGAACGAGGCGCGCACCAGCCCGATCGGGTCAATGCCGAAATGGCTGTAGAAGCGCCGATCCTCCGTCGCGATGACGGCGTTGATCAGATAAGGCGGCAATCTGTCGAGACGCACATGGCCGCGGCGCAGACCACGCTCCGCGAGCACGGTGCCGTCATCGGCCAGGATGGTGAGATTGGGGGGCCGGTCGTCGAGCGTCGCCAGGATCGGATCGGGCACCTGGGAGATGAAATAGACGAGCGCGCCGCCGAGCACGATGCCGCCCCAGAAGAAGGCGAGCAGGAAGAAGCGCAAGCCGCGATAGAGGAGCGGATGCCAGTTGCGGGTGAGCTTCCGGCGTCTGGCGGGCTTGCGCTGGATGCGTGGGCCCTTGCGCCGCTCGCCAAAGCTCGCCGCAGCCGGACGACGGCCCTGCGCGCTGGGCTTTTGCGTTCGCCGTGCGCCCTGCATTACCCCGCCCCCAACCGACCAATGCCCAACGGGCACAGCGACGGTTGCCGCGATGCCAGCCTCAAGGGTTAACCCTGTCGGATTGATACGGCGTTAAGGAAGCTCGGAAGCGGAGGCTGAACTGCGCCTTAAACGTCGAGATTGGCAACCTGGAGCGCGTTTGCCTGGATGAATTCGCGGCGCGGCTCCACGACGTCGCCCATCAGGCGGGAGAAGATGTCGTCGGCGTCCTCGCCTTCCTTGATCTTCACCTGGAGGATGGTGCGGGTATCGAGGTCGAGCGTGGTCTCCCAGAGCTGGTCCGGGTTCATCTCGCCAAGGCCCTTATAGCGCTGGAGCGAGACGCCCTTGCGGCCGGCGGCCATGACCGCGTTCAGGAGATCGGTCGGGCCGTGCACGGGCAGCGTCACGACCTTGCGCTTGAGCGTCGCGTGCTTGGCGTAGACTTCCTGGAGGTGGGCGGCAAAGCTATCGAGCTTCAGCGCGTCCGCCGAGGCGATGAACGGCCCGTCGATGAGATGAGACTCCATGACGCCGCGAAGCTCGCGCCAGAAGCGCGAGCCGCCCTCGGGAAGCGCCTCGCCCGTCCAGCCGCGCTCGGTCTCGTCGGCAAGCGCATCGAGCCGCTTGGCGATATAAGTCGCCGCCGCCTGCGCTTGCGCGCGGTCCTTCAGCACCTTCGGATTGAGCACGCCCGCGATGGCCGCCTGTTCGATGATGAAGCGCGGGTAGCGGCTGTGCAGGCCCTTCAGGATCGAGACGATCTTGCGCGCGGTCTCAACGATGTCGCGGAGATCCGCGCCGCCGCGTTCGGCATAGTCGCCGGTAAGGAGCACGGTGTCTTCAAGCCCCTCCTCGACGAGATAATCCTCGAGCGCCGTTTCGTTCTTCAAATAGCGCTCGCCGGTGCCGCGCTTCACCTTGTAGAGCGGCGGTTGCGCGATGTAGAGGTGGCCGCCTTCGACAAGCGCAGGCATCTGCCGGTAGAAGAAGGTGAGCAGCAAGGTGCGGATATGCGCGCCGTCCACGTCGGCGTCCGTCATGATGATGATGCGGTGATAGCGGAGCTTGGCGAGATCGAAATCGTCGCGTCCGATGCCCGTGCCGAGCGCGGTGATGAGCGTGCCGATCTCCTGGCTGCCGAGCATCTTGTCGAAGCGCGCACGCTCCACGTTGAGGATCTTGCCGCGCAAAGGCAGCACGGCCTGGAAGGCGCGATCGCGCGCCTGCTTGGCGCTGCCGCCGGCACTGTCGCCCTCGACCAGGAACAGCTCGCATTTGGAGGGATCGCGCTCCTGGCAGTCGGCGAGTTTGCCGGGCAGCGAGGCGATGTCGAGCGCGCCCTTGCGCCGCGTGAGTTCGCGGGCCTTGCGTGCGGCCTCGCGCGCGGCGGCCGCCTCGACGATCTTTTGCACGATGATGCGCGCTTCACCGGGATTCTCCTCGAACCATTGCGAGAGCGCCTCGGCCATCACGCCTTCGACCACGGGGCGCACCTCGGAGGAGACGAGCTTATCCTTGGTCTGGCTTGAGAATTTGGGGTCCGGCACCTTGACCGAAAGCACGCAAGTCAGCCCCTCGCGGGCGTCGTCGCCGGTAAGCGCCACCTTCTCCTTCTTGGCGATCCCGGATTCGGCCGCATATGTGTTGACGGTGCGCGTCAGCGCCGCGCGGAAGCCCGCGAGATGGGTGCCACCGTCGCGCTGCGGGATGTTGTTCGTGAAGCACAGCACGTTCTCGTGGTAGCTGTCGTTCCACCACAGCGCCGCCTCGACCACGATGCGCTCCTGCTCCCGCATCACCACGACCGGCTCGGTGATGAGCGGGTGCTTGGTGCGGTCGAGATAGCGGACGAATTCCCGCAACCCACCCTCGTAGCGCATCTCTTCGGTCTTGGGCTCGACCCCGCGATGATCGGTGAGCAGGATGCGCACGCCCGAATTGAGGAACGCGAGCTCGCGCAGCCGGTGCTCCAGCGTTCCATAGTCGAATTCGACCATGGTGAAGGTGTCATGGCTCGGATGGAACGTGATGCGGGTGCCGCTCTTGCCCTCCGCGTCCCCGACGATCTTCATCGGCGCCTCGGCGACGCCATGGGCGAAGCGCATGAAATGCTCTTTCCCCTGGCGCCAGATGGTGAGGTCGAGCCGGACCGAAAGCGCGTTGACCACCGACACGCCGACGCCGTGCAAACCGCCGGAGACCTTGTAGGAATTCTGGTCGAATTTTCCGCCCGCGTGCAGCTGGGTCATGATGACCTCGGCCGCCGACACGCCTTCGCTGTGCATCTCGGTCGGAATGCCGCGGCCGTTATCCTCGACCGTCACCGAGCCGTCCGCGTTGAGCGTGACAGTGATCTCGTCGCACCAGCCGGCCAGCGCCTCGTCGATGGCGTTGTCGACGACCTCGTACACCATGTGGTGCAGACCGGAGCCGTCATCGGTGTCGCCGATATACATCCCCGGCCGCTTGCGCACGGCGTCGAGACCCTTCAGCACCTTGATCGACTCTGCGCCGTAATCGGAAGTTGCGGCTGCCTTGCGTTCGGAAGCTCGTGTCATTTTTGTCCTGAATCGGTTGCTCAGCCGGGCCTCTCGAAGGCCCCTTTTTCAGCTCCTGATTATACCCTGATTCACGGTGAGAATCTGAGCGTCTTGGGCGATCGGAGCGAATAACGCAACATCGGTTCCGGTCATCCAGGCCTGGGTATCGAGGCGCAGAATTTCGCCAAAAAGGGCCTCTCTTCGGGCCCTGTCCAGATGCGCCGCGATCTCGTCCAGGAGGATCAGGGGAGGGACCCCCTGCAGCGCCTTGATGAACTCCGCCTTGGCGAGGACGAGACCGATCAGAAGCGCCTTTTGCTCCCCCGAAGAGCAGAGCGGCGCGGGGATTTCCTTGGGCCCATGCGAGACGATGAAATCGCTGAGATGCGGACCTTCAAGGGTGCGCGATGCCGCACGGTCGCGCTCGCGGCTCGCATCGAGCAGCGCACGATGGGCGTCCTCGACCTCCGTCGCGGACTGCATCGCGAGCGCATTTTCGAGCATCCCTTCGACGCTGATGACCGCCCACGGAAACGGACTGTCGCCGCGCGCACGCCGCGTGGTCTCGATCAACGCAGCTAGCCGCGCGACGGCATCGAGACGCGCCGCCGCGATCGCGACGGCGGCTTCGGCCATCTCCGTCTCCAGTCCCGTGAACAGGGTACGCGAGCCTTCGCGCATCTGGAATAGCCGATTGCGCTGCCGCATGGCGCGATCGTAGCGGCCGAGCGGACCGCGCATCTTGGGATCGATCGCAAGCACGAGACGATCGAGAAAGCGGCGGCGCTCCGACCCTGGCCCCGTAAACAAGCCGTCCATGGCGGGGATCAGCCAGATCACGCTCACATAATCAGCGAGCGCGCCGGCGCTCTGCTCCTTGCCGGAGATGCGCACAACGCGGCCGGTCCCCTCGCCCGCCTCTGGCGGCGCCGACCCGGTGCCGATCTCGACCTCGCCGTGGCGCGACATCACCCGCGCGGCAATCGCGAAGCCGCCGGGGGCATCCTTGCGCACGAGATCGCCATAGGGGCGGCCGCGTAAGCCCTGGCCCGCGCCGAGCAGCGACACGGCCTCCAGAAGATTGGTCTTCCCCGCGCCGTTCTCGCCGACAAGCAGCACGGGGCGATCGTCGAGCCTCACATGCGCGCGTGCGTAGTTGCGAAAGTCCGTGAGCTTCAGATCGGCGACATAGAGCCGCTCGGGCCGCCCCCTCGCCGCCGCGCCCGATCTATCCTCTCCGTATGCCGCGCTTAAAAGGGCGCTCATACCCGCATCGGCATGAGGACGTAGAGGGCGGATACGTCCTTGACGTCGCGCACCATCGTCGGGGACCCGGGATCGGCAAGCTGGAACTCGGCCGTCTCGCCTTCGAGCTGTCCCGAAATATCCAACAAATATCGCGCATTGAAGCCGATTTCGAGTGGATCGAAACCGTAATCCACCGCGAGTTCCTCGGTGGCGCTGCCGCTATCCGGATTATTGACGGAGAGTATGAGCTTACCGTCCTCGAGGCTAAGCTTCACGGCGCGGCCCTTATCGCTCGACAGCGTGGAGACGCGGTCTACGGCCTGCGCGAAGGCAGCGTTATCGACCTCCATGCGCTTGTCGTTCCCTTGCGGGATGACACGCGCATAATCGGGGAAGGTGCCGTCGATCAGCTTCGAGGTGAGCACGACCCTCGACGTCGAGACGCGGATCTTGGAGGGCGACAATTCGAGCCGCACATCGCCGCTCGTGTCCTCGACGAGCTTGGCAAGCTCAAGCACGGTTTTGCGGGGCACGATCACGCCGGGCATACCTTCGGCGCCTGAAGGAAGCGGGATTTCCACTTGCGCCAGGCGATGGCCGTCGGTCGCGACTGCGCGCAAGGTCGGCTTGCCCGCATCCTCGCCCGCATGCAGATAGATGCCATTCAGGTAATAGCGCGTCTCCTCCGTGGAGATGGCGAAGCGGGTCTTTTCGATCAGCCGCTTCAGGTCGGCGGCGGAAAGCGTGAAGGCGTGGCCGAGATCGTCGACGCTCAACGACGGAAAGTCGTCGGCCGGCAGCGTTTGCAGCGAGAACTGCGACGGCCCGCACGAAATGGTCAACCGCCCCTGCTCGCCGTCGCGCACGAATTCGATCTCGGCATCCGGGAGCTTGCGCACGATATCGTAGAACATGTGCGCCGGCACGGTCGTGGCGCCTTCGCCCTTGCTGCGGCAGGGAACGGTTTCCACGAGCTCCATGTCGAGATCGGTCGCGGTGAGCTTCAGCTCGTTATTGGCCGTGGCGAGGTGGACGTTCGACAGGATCGGAATGGTGTTACGCCGCTCCACTACGCTCGCCACATGGGCAAGAGCCTTGGAGAGACTCGACTTATCAATGCTCCACCGCATGGGCTGATTGTTACCTTTTCGACGACCTTCCGACCGGCGCTTTGAGCCCGCCTAGACCAGCGGTCAAGGCGAGAATCTGCTCCGGTGAAGGCGAGATAGGCGCTTAGAAACCCCTGCTGAACTTGGCCTGATAAGAGGGATTTTGCAAGAGCGTCAAAGGCCCCTCCGCGGCTGCGAAGGGGCCTCTTTTTGGGCTCTTTTCCTAGTCGCGCAGCAGTCGCTTCAGAAGCTCGATCTCCTCGCGCAGCTGATTGTCGTCGCTCATGAGCTGCTCGATCTTACGGATTGCGTGCAGCACGGTGGTGTGGTCGCGGTTTCCGAACCTGCGCCCGATCTCCGGCAGCGAGCGGGAGGTCAGAAGCTTGGCCAGATACATGCCGATCTGCCGCGGCCGTACGATCGAGCGGTTGCGCCGTCCCGACAGCAGGTCGCCGCGATTGACGCCGTAATGCTTCGACACGGTGCGGAGAATGTCGTCGATGCGCACGCGCCTCGGTTCCGCTCCCCGCATGAGGTCGCGCACGATCTGCTCAGCGGTCTCAAGCGTGACGGGCTCGTCGGTGAGCTGGAAGCTTGCACGCAAACGATGGATGGCGCCTTCGAGCTCCCGCCCGCTTTCCGTCAGCCGCTCGGCTAGGAACGCGAGCACGATATCCGACACATTCAGGCCGGTCGTGTCCGCGCAGGCCTCGCTTGCGCGTTTCGACAGGATCTTGTGGCGAAGGTCGTAGTCCATGGTCCCGATCTCGGCGACGAGGCCGCCGCCGAGCCGCGACCGCATGCGCGTGTCCAGCTTGTCGAGCTGTGTCGGCGCGCGATCTGCCGCGACCACCACCTGCTTCCCGCCGTCGATCAGGGAGTTCAGCGTGTGACAGAACTCCTGCTGGATGGTGGGGCCTTGCAGGAACTCCATATCGTCGATGAGCAGAATGTCGATCTTGCGCAGCTTTTCTTTGAAGGCGAGCGCGTCGCGCGCCCGCAACGCCTGCACGAAGCCGGACATAAAGCGCTCCGCGGTGAGGTACAGGACCTGCGCCTCGGGCCTGTGCTGGGTGATGTCCCACGAGATAGCGTGCAGGAGATGCGTCTTTCCCAGGCCCACATTGCCGTGCAGAAACAAGGGGTTGAACAGCGGCTGCGGCGACGAGAAGGCGCCTGCCACCTCTTGCGCGGCGGCGTGCGCCAGCCGATTGGAAGCGCCGGTGAGGAACGTCGAGAAGCTTAAGCGCGGATCGAGGGGCGAGCCCTCAAATCCCTCATAGCCCGTGCGCAACGGGAGCTGCACCGGGGCAGCCTCAGGCGGCATAGGGCTCCGCCGCTGCTGTGGCGCGGCCTCCTTTTGGACTTCACCGCCGAAATGCGGCTGTCTGACCCTGAATTCGATGCGTTCGACTTCGGGCCATTCGCTCCGGCCGAGACGCAGCACGAACTCATAATAGTGCGTGCGCAGCCAGTTCCGCAGAAAGCGCGTTGCGACCGTCAGATGCATGACGGGGCCATCGATACGTTCCAGCTCCACGCCCCGGAACCAACTGGCGAAGACGTCCTCTCCAAGCTCTGCGCGTAGGCGGCTCTTGACCCGCGCCCAGGCGTCTACAGGCGCGATTTGTTCTTGCTGTGCCACGTTTTTTGCCCTGCCCCATTGTATCGTTCGCGCCGCTACGCACCGCACGCCTCACACTTGAGCAGCCAACTATTTCGACGCGGACAGCCATAATCATCATGACGGGGTCTTGCTCCCTAGCTCTGTTGCCAGGGAAGACCGGCCGCCTTCCACCCTTCGACGGCACCGCGATGCCTGTCCCCGTCCAGCGGTCCTTCAAAACCGCCAGCGACGTTATGACAAGCACGGTATCCCGCCTCCGCCATTGCCTTGGCCGCAGCCAAGCTCCGGCTACCCGAACGGCAAATAAAAAACAGCTCGTCGTCCAACTGGATTCCCAGCGCCTTCAGCTCACCGGCCAGGCGCTCGACAAAGCGATGATCCACGGCTTGATCGGGAAAGGTCTGCCACTCAACAAGCACAGCCCTTTTGCCAATCGGTCCTAAATCCGGGATCCCCACATAGGTCCACTCCGCACGTGTGCGCACGTCGACGAGTTGCGAGCGCGGTGTTGTCGTGAGGCTCTTCCAAGCCGTTTCCACGTCAACATCGTCGACCGCTCTATCGTCCGCCCGTGAACTCAACGGTCGCGTCCTCCATCAACGACAGAACGACGTTTCGTCAAATGTTTTGCTGACTAACTATACTTGGTGGTTACGTGACCTAAAGATCACTACCACTCACAGCTTACACGTTAAAATCCACAACATTTCATCCCTCCTTACGCCAGAGACAAAGAAAACCTGTCCCGGCAACAACCAGGCGCATGACGCTTAATTGTAAGGAAGGGGTTCCGCCCCGTTCAGATGTTGGACTATACACATGCGGTTCGGCTGGATCAAGCTATGCCCGGCCACGCAACTGTCACAGATAAGATGTGAGCGGAGCATTCAAGGATGCCGGCCAAGCCCCTGGATCGAAACACGGATTCGAGGCGGCCGTTGCCGGCGCCTGCCTCACATTTGCTGGTTTTACACACGCTCGCGCCGAAGAAATTTTCCCTGCCGGCGCCGATGCCGGGCGCAGAAATGCTGGCGCTCCGGGGCGCCAGACCAAGTCTCTGAAAATGCTTCTGGATTAAGGTCGCGATTGCCATCGCGAAACTGTTGCGCTTCGGCAACAGAGCCCGCTATTGCGCGGGCGCGGCGTCCATGGCGGCGATCCGCTTGGCAAGGCGGGACACTTTGCGCGCTGCCGTCTTGCGATGGATGATGCCGATTTGGCCCGTGCGA
Organism: Methyloceanibacter sp.; assembly: GCF_050999895.1. Lineage (GTDB taxonomy): Bacteria > Pseudomonadota > Alphaproteobacteria > Rhizobiales > Methyloligellaceae > Methyloceanibacter. The sequence continues at coordinate 15,792 of NZ_JBPCOU010000026.1, forward strand.
GCAATAACTGGCTGGGCGGCGCGAAGAGCGGCCTGGGCGGCATCGCGATCGCCCCCGGCTATGGCCTCCTCGACGCTGCGCGCTGCGCTGCGGAGACGGGTCCGGCGCGCTTTGTTAGCGACGGTACGGCGCTCGGTCTGGCGGCCAGCTTTTTTCGCCGATTTCGTATTAGCCATGGTTCGGTCCTTTGCCCTCGGCCTCGAGGGACGGAAATACCCTGAAAGCTTAGATGATGGTTGGCGTGGTCTATAGCGAGCCGTTTTTGAAGCGTCAACCGAAGTAAGTCATGCCGTTCACGTCCGCGCAGACGGCAAAGCTTCACGCGCAGCGTGAGACCGTCGCGCCCTACTTATTCTTGAACTCAGGCTTCCGCTTTTCGATGAAAGCGGCCATCCCCTCCTTCTGGGTCCTCGGTCGCGAACAGCGAATAAAACTGCCCGCGCTCGAAGCGCACGCCCTCGGCGAGCGTGGTGGCGAAGCCGCGATTGATGGCCTCCTTGATCATCATGACCGCATGCCCGGACAGGTTCGCGATCCTGTCTGCATCCTTCATCACCTCCTCCATCAGCTCCGCGACAGGCACGATCCGGCTGACAAGGCCTGCGCGCTCGGCTTCCTCCGCCTCCATGCGCCGTCCGGTGAGGCAAAGCTCCATGGCCTTGGCCTTACCCACGGCGCGGGTGAGGCGTTGCGTACCGCCGGCGCCCGGCATGATGCCGAGCGTGATCTCCGGCTGGCCGAATACGGCATTGTCTGCGGCAATGATGATGTCGCAGCTCATGGCGAGCTCGCAGCCGCCCCCCAGCGCGTAGCCCCCGACCGCGGCGATTAGCGGCTTGCGGCAGGCGCCGATGCGGTCGAAGGGCGCAAGGAAGTCGCTGCCATAGGCCTCCACGAAGGTTTTCTGGTGCATTTCCTTGATATCGACGCCGGCGGCGAAGGCCTTCTCGTTGCCGGTGATGACGATGCAGCCGATGCCCGGATTGGCTTCGAAAGCGTCGAGCGCACGGTTGAGCTCGCTGATGAGAAGCGTGTTGAGCGCGTTCAGCGCCTGCGGGCGGTTGAGCGTGATGATGCCGACCTTGCCCTTGGTGGTGGCGAGGATAGTCTCGTAACTGGGTGTGGCGTGTGGCTTGGCTTGGTCCCTGCTGATTTCTTCGACATACATTGTGGTCGGTCCTTATCGTTGACAGGTTGGACAGTAAAAACTGGAGCGGCCGTTCTGCACGGCGCGAGCAACGGTGCCGCCGCAGCCTTTGCGCGAACAGGGCTTGCCGGTGCGGCCATAGACCTTGAAGAGATGCTGAAAGCGGCCGAGCGTGCCGTCGGTGCGCGCGTGATCGCGCAGGCTCGACCCGCCCGCCTCAATCGCCTGTTCCAGCACAGCCTTGATGCCGGCGACGAGGGCGATGGTCTTTGCCGTTGCCTTGCCCGTCTTGGTGGGGATGGTGCCGGCCGAGCGGAAGGGCGAGAGCCCCGCGCGGAAAAGCGCCTCGCAGACATAGATATTGCCGAGGCCTGCGATGAGTCGCTGATCGAACAAGGCGGCCTTGATGGAGGTCTTCTTGCCCTTGAGCTTGCCCGCGAGCCAGGCCGGGGTGAAGTCCTTGCTCAGGGGCTCGACGCCGAGGCCTATGAAGAGAGGATGCGTGTCGAGGCTATCGGCAGGGATGAGATCCATATAGCCGAAGCGGCGGGCATCGGTGTAGCGGACCGCGCTGCCGTCATCGAGATGGAACACGATATGCTCGTGCTTTGGAGCCTCCGCAGCCTTTTGGGCGAAGCTGCCGGGCGCGCTTTCCGCTCCATTGGCATGATCGACCTTGAAGCGCCCGCTCATGCCGAGATGCATGACGAGCACCTCGCCGTCGTCGAGCCGCGCCAGCAAGTATTTGGCGCGGCGATCGAGCGCCTCGATGCCGCGGCCTTCGAGCCGCTTCGCGAAATGGGCGGGGAGGGGAAAGCGCAGATCCTTGCGCCGCTGCTCGACCGCCGCGAAGCGATGGCCCACGAGAATGGGGGCCAAACCCCGCCGCACGGTCTCGACTTCAGGCAGTTCAGGCATGGAGGATTAACATACTGCACTGCGAAAGAGTTTCCATTGCGGTGCAACAATAGCATGAACTTGGGCCTTGCGCTATTGTGTAGCGCATGGCTGGGAAAATTGAGGATCGGGGCGCAAAAGGTGCAGACGCGAGCTTCGGCTTCGCGCGCGTGGCCGAAGGCGCCAAGCAGGGCCTGGTCAACCAGGTCTTTGCCAGCGTCGCCGGCAATTACGACCTCATGAACGATTTGATGTCCGGCGGCCTGCACCGCCTTTGGAAGGACGATCTGCTGGGCTGGCTCGCCCCGCCGAAGGGCGCCAGGCCCTTCGCCCTGCTCGATGTTGCGGGCGGGACCGGCGATATCGCCTTCCGCGTCCTCGATAAGACAGGCGCAGGCGCACGGGCCGTCATCTGCGATATCAGCGCTGAAATGATGCAGGCCGGGCGGTCGCGGCAAGGCGGCGCGGACCGCAGGCTCGCGTTCGTCCAGGGAAACGGCGAGGCGCTGCCCTTCGCCGACAAAAGCTTCGATGCCTATACGGTCGCCTTCGGCACGCGCAATTTCACCCATCTCGAGGCGGGGCTCAAGGAAGCCTTCCGCGTGCTCAAGACCGGCGGCCGCTTCCTTTGCCTTGAGTTCTCGGCCGTCGATGTGCCGATCCTCGACCGGCTCTACGATGCCTATTCCTTCAATGCGATTCCGGCGCTGGGCGAGATTGTCGCCGGCGACGGCGCGTCCTATCTGTATCTGGTGGAAAGCATTCGCCGCTTTCCGGATCAGCAATCATTTGCGCGTCTTATCGCCCAAGTAGGCTTCGAGCGCGTGATCTACCGCAATCTGACGGGGGGCATCGCGGCGATCCACTCAGGCTGGCGACTGTGATGCGGATGCGATGAACGCGATTGGTAACATGGCGCGGCTGACGCGGGCGGGGGCGATCCTTGCCTGGAGCGGCGCGCGCGTCTTCCCCGAGGACACGGCGCTGCCGGCGCCTCTGGCCCTGTTCGGCCGCGTGACCGCGCCTTTGCGCAAGAACGGCGCCGCCAACGGCGGCAACGATGCCCGCCTCTCCACGGCGCTGACATCGCTCGGTCCCTCTTACGTCAAGCTCGGCCAGTTCCTTGCCACCCGCGACGACCTCGTCGGCCGCGATCTCGCCCGCGACCTCGCCACCTTGCAGGACCGGCTGCCGCCGTTCTCCGAAACCGAGGCCCGCACCGCGGTCGAGGAGGCGCTCGGCGCGCCGATCGACACGCTCTTTGCCGAATTCGGGCCGCCGATCGCCGCGGCCTCGATCGCTCAGGTGCACAAGGCTTCTGTGCGTGAGCCGAATGGGAGGCTGCGCGCGGTCGCGGTCAAGGTCCTGCGCCCCGGCATCGAGCAGCGCTTTCAGCGCGACCTCGACAGCTATCTCTTCGCCGCGCGCATGATGGAGCAATTTCACTCGCCCTCGCGTCGCCTGCGCCCCGTCGCGGTCGTCGACACGCTGGCGAAATCCGTCGCCATCGAGATGGATCTCCGGATGGAAGCCGCCGCCATTTCCGAGATGGCCGAGAATATCAAGAACGATCATGGCTTCCGCGTGCCGCAAGTCGATTGGAACCGCAGCGCGCGGCGCGTGATGACGCTCGACTGGATCGACGGCATTCCCATCGGCGACCGCAACGCTCTCCTCAAAGCGGGTCACGATCCGAAGGCGCTCGGCGCGCATCTGATGCAGTCCTTCCTGCGCCACGCCATGCGCGACGGCTTTTTCCACGCCGACATGCATCCCGGCAATTTGTTCGTTGACGCCGACGGCAGCATCGTCGCGGTGGATTTCGGTATCATGGGGCGGCTCGGGCTGAAGGAGCGCCGCTTCCTCGCCGAGATCCTGCACGGCTTCATCACCCGCAACTATCAGCGCGTCGCCGAAGTGCATTTCGAGGCGGGCTACGTTCCCTGGCGCCATTCGGTCCCGCTTTTCGCGCAAGCCTTGCGCGCCATCGGCGAGCCGATCATGGGACGGCCCTCGAGCGAAATATCCATGGGCCAGCTCTTGGGCCAGCTCTTCCAGTATACCGAGGTCTTCGACATGGAGACCCGGCCCGAGCTTCTGCTTTTGCAGAAGACTATGGTCGTGGTCGAAGGTGTCGGCCGCGGCCTCGATCCGAACCTGAATATCTGGGTCGTCGCCGAGCCCGTGGTAAAGGAGTGGATGGAGGCGACGTTTGGGGCGGGGGCGCAGTTTGAGGCCGCCGCGGAGGGCGCTGCGTCGGTCGGGCGCTTCGTCGGCGATATCCCGAAGCTGCTCGGGCAGGTCGAGCGCACCTCCGATGCGTTCGCCGCCATGGTCGAGGACGGCTTGCGGCTGGACAACGATTCCGTGGAGCGCCTCGCCGAGGCCCAAAACCGCCGCAACCGGGTGAGCCGGGTCGCGATCTGGGCGGGCGCCATCGCGCTCGTGGCCATCGCGCTGACGCTGATCTTTTGATTTGGGCTGCCACTAACCTATCTTTGGTATCGCTAAAGTCCGGCTTGCGCCGGGGCAGTGCGAGTGAAAAGACAATATGATGCAAGGCAAGCGCATCCTCTTGATCGTCGGCGGCGGGATCGCCGCCTATAAGAGCCTGGAGCTCGTGCGACGCTTGAAGGAGCGGGGCGCTTCCGTGCGCGCCATCGTCACCAAAGGCGGCGCTGAGTTCGCAACGCCGCTGTCCTTCTCCGTCCTCACCGAGGAAAAGGCCTTCACCGATCTGTTCAACCTCAAGGACGAGGCAGAGATCGGCCATATTCAGCTTTCGCGTCAGGCGGATCTCATCGTCGTTGCGCCCGCGACCGCGGATCTGATCGCGAAGATGGCGAACGGTCATGCCGACGATCTCGCCTCGACCGTGCTGCTCGCGACCGACAAGCGCGTGCTCGTGGCGCCCGCGATGAATGTGCGCATGTGGCGCCATCCGGCGACCGAGCGCAACCTTGCGACCTTGCGCGGCGATGGCATTGCCTTTGTCGGCCCGGACGAGGGTGAGATGGCATGCGGCGAGTTCGGGCCCGGACGCATGGCGGAGCCCACTGCAATTCTCGATTCCATCGCTCGCCTGCTTGGGGCGAAGGCCGAAGGCCCGCTTGCCGGGCGGCGCGTGCTCATCACCTCAGGCCCCACGCAGGAGCCGATCGACCCCGTACGCTACATCGCCAACCGCTCGTCGGGCAAGCAGGGCCATGCGCTTGCACGTGCCGCGGCGGCCCTTGGCGCGGAGGTGACGCTCGTGAGCGGACCTGTCGCGCTTCCCGACCCCGACGGCGTGCGCGTGGTGAAAGTCGAGACCGCGCATGAGATGCTTGCCGCCGTGCAGAAGGCGCTGCCAGCCGATATCGCGATCTGCGCCGCCGCGGTCGCAGATTGGCGCGCCATCGACGAGTCGCCGCAGAAGCTGAAGAAGGAACAGGGGTCAACCGAGACCTCTCTCCATCTCACGCAGAATCCCGATATCCTAGCGACCATCGCCAAGCCCGGACGTCAGCGCCCGCGCCTCGTCATCGGCTTCGCCGCCGAGACGCAAAATCTTCTGGCGACCGCCGCTGCGAAGCGCCACGCCAAGGGCGCGGACTGGCTCGTCGCCAACGACGTCTGGCCGGGAACGGGCTCCATGGGCGGCGACAACACGCAGATCCATCTCATCACCGAGCAGGGCGTGGAGGACTGGCCTGCGATGAGCAAGGACGAGACCGCGCGCCGGCTTCTCGCCCGCGCCGCGGACGCGCTTGTCGCGCTGCGCTCGGCTGCGGAATGAACGACGCCGCGCCGCAGGCGGCTCGCACGAAGCTTCGGCTCCAGCAGCTGCCGCACGGCACGGGCCTGCCGCTTCCCGCCTATCATTCGCATGACGCCGCCGGCCTCGATCTACTGGCGGCTCTGCCGCAAGCCGAGCCCTTGAAGCTCGCGCCCGGAAGCCGTGCGCTGGTGCCGACCGGCCTCGTACTCGAAATTCCGCCCGGCTACGAGGGACAAGTCCGGCCGCGCTCCGGACTCGCCCTCAAACATGGCGTGACGGTTTTGAACGCGCCCGGCACCATCGATGTCGACTATCGTGGCGAGGTCATGGTTCTGCTCGTCAATCTGGGCCCAGAAAATTTTATCGTCATGCGTGGCGACCGCATTGCGCAGCTCGTCATCGCTCCGGTGACGCGCGTGGACATTGAGCTGGTCGAGGAAACAAGCGGCAGCCAGCGCGGGCGGGGCGGCTTCGGCTCAACCGGCTGATGAATCCGGCTCTCCCATATGATGCCGAAACGCCCTACATAGACGTATGCTCACCCCTGACGAGATCGAACGTTACAAACGGCATCTTGTGCTGAAGGAGATCGGCGGCGAGGGCCAGCAGCGCCTGAAATCCGCGCGCGTTATCGTCGTGGGCGCGGGTGGCCTCGGCTCTCCGTTGCTTCTTTACCTTGCCGCCGCAGGCATCGGCTCCATCGGCATCATCGACGATGACCGCGTCAGCCTCGACAATCTTCAGCGCCAGGTCGTTCATGACACAGCAAGCGTCGGGGAGTTCAAGACGCGCAGCGCGGCGGGCCTTATCGAGCGCCTCAATCCGCAGGTCGAGACGCGGCTCTACACCACGCGGCTCATAGCGGAGAACGCGCTCAACATCATTCGCGACTATGACATCGTCGCCGATGGCTCCGACAATTTCGCCACGCGCTACCTCGTCAATGACGCCTGCTATTTCGCGAAGGTGCCACTCGTCTTTGCGGCGTTAGGATCTTTCGACGGCCATCTCACCACGTTTCGGGCCTTCGAGGCCGGCGCCGACGGCAAGCCCAACCCCTCCTATCGCTGCCTGTTTCCGGAGCCGCCGCCGGAAGGCACCGTGGCGCCTTGCTCCGAAGCCGGCATTCTCGGCGCGGTCGCGGGAGTGATGGGCACGCTGCAGGCCGTCGAAATTCTGAAGGAGCTGCTCGGCGTCGGCGACAGCCTTGTAGGCAAGCTCCTGATTTACGATGCGCTTGAGACCCGCTTCAGCCAAGTGAGCTACGGCTGGGATCCCGAGAATCCGCTGAACGGGACCAATCCTCGCTTCTCGGACCTCTCCCATCACCGCAAGGCGTTTGCCGACGAGTGCGGATAAAGAGGCACGCGATGCCCACGGAGACCATCACCACGCGCTGCGCGATCGCCGGAGGCGGGCCGGCCGGCATGATGCTCGGCTTCCTCCTCGCCCGCGCCGGCGTCGATGTCGTCGTTCTCGAAAAGCACGAGGATTTTCTGCGCGACTTCCGCGGCGACACCATCCATCCCTCGACCTTGCAGGTCATGTATGAGCTCGGGCTCCTAGAAGCATTTCTCAAGCCGCCGCATTCGGAGGTGCGCGAGATCGGCGGGGTCATCGGCGACGACCCGATCACCTTCGCCGATTTTTCGCACCTGCCGACGCACTGCAAATTCATCGCGCTGATGCCGCAATGGGATTTTCTCGATTTCCTGGCCGACAATGCTAAACGCTATCCGCGTTTCAGGCTCCTGTTGCGCGCCGATGTCGATGGCCTCGTTGAGGATGGCCAAGACATCGCCGGCCTCAAGGCCCAGACGCCAGACGGACCGATCGAGATTCGTGCCGACCTTGTCATCGGTGCCGACGGTCGCCACTCGGTCGTGCGCGATCTTGCCGGGCTGAACGTCGAGGATCTCGGCGCGCCCATGGACGTGCTGTGGATGCGACTCTCCAAGCGCCCCGAGGATGGCTCGCAGACGCTGGGGCGCATTCAGGCCGGTCACCTCTTCGTCATGCTCGACCGCGGCGACTATTGGCAATGCGCCTTCCTCATTCCCAAGGGCGGTTATGACAAGCTGCGCCGCAAAGGACTCGCTGCCTTTCGCGCAGAGATCGTGGACCTCAGCCCGGCGCTTGCCAACCGCGTCGATGAGATCGCGTCATGGGACGACGTGAAGCTTCTGACCGTGAAGGTAGATCGCTTGAAGCAATGGCATCGGGCCGGGCTTCTCTGCATCGGCGACGCGGCGCACGCGATGTCGCCGGTCGGCGGCATCGGCATCAATCTCGCCATTCAAGATGCGGTCGCTGCCGCCAATATCTTGGCGGCGCCCTTGCGCAATGGCGCGGCTTCGATCGAGGTGCTGCGTAAGGTGCAGCAGCGCCGGCAATGGCCGACCGAGATGACGCAGGCAGCGCAAATCTTCGTGCAGAACCGCATCATCAGCAATGTTTTGAGCATGACGACACAGCCGCGAGCACCCTTTGCCGCGAGGTTGCTGAATCGGTTTCCGGTCCTGCGCAGAATTCCCGCGCGCCTTCTCGGCATGGGTCTGCGGCCCGAGCATGTGCACACCCCGGAAGTGAAGCCGGAGCGGCATACTGTCTAGAACATCGCCGGATGCACGCGGTCGGGCGGCGAATGGCCGTCGAGAAAGGTCTTGATGTTGATGATGACCTTCTCGCCCATGTCGACGCGGCCTTCGAGCGTTGCCGATCCCATATGCGGCAGCACCACGACCTTGTCGTTTTTGAGAAGCTTCGGGTTCACGGCGGGCTCGTGCTCGAACACGTCGAGGCCGGCGCCCGCAAGCTCGTTGTTCTCGATCATGCGCGCGAGCGCGTTCTCGTCGATCACCTCGCCGCGCGCGGTGTTAACGACATAGGCCGCGTTTTTCATCAGCGCGAGCCTGCGCGCGGACAACAGATGATAAGTTGCCGGCGTATGCGGACAGTTGACCGAAATGATGTCCATGCGCGCCAGCATCTGGTCGAGGCTGTCCCAATAGGTCGCCTCCAGCGCGTGCTCGATATCCGGCGAGACGCGGCGGCGGTTGTGATAGTGGATCTGAAGTCCGAAGGCCTTCGCGCGTTTTGCGACGGCCTGGCCGATGCGGCCCATGCCGACAATGCCGAGGCGCTTGCCGAAAATACGGTGGCCGAGCATCCAGGTCGGCGACCATCCCTGCCACTCGTCGGTGCCGCTCTTGAGGAGCGCAGCGCCTTCGGTGAGGCGACGGGGCACGGCGAGAATCAGCGCCATTGTCATGTCGGCCGTATCCTCGGTCAGCACGCCGGGCGTGTTGGTCACGAGGATGCTGCGGTTCCGTGCGGTCTCGAGATCGATATTGTCGACGCCTGTGCCGAACTGGGCGATGAGCTTGAGTTGCGGACCGGCCTGACTCAGCACGCCGCGGTCTATACGGTCGGTCACGGTCGGAACCAGCACAGTCGCGGTCGTAACCGCCTCGACCAGCTCGTCGCGCGTGAAGGGCCTGTCGTCGAGATTAAGCTTTGCGTCGAAAAGCTCGCGCAGCCGCGTCTCCACGACGTCGGGAAGCTTGCGAGTGACGATAATATTTGGTCGTTCAGCGGTCATAAATCCGTTCCGTGAGGAGGCAGGCGGGGGAGGCGTCTCCCCGCTTCAATCTCGGGCGCTCCGTGTGAGGCGCGCCGCCTTTCCTAACAGAAGGGCCTTTGCGAGATAAAGCGTCATATTGCTCAAAGCCACGATCCGTTCACTTTTCTACGCCATGCAAGGATCAGGGATTCGAGAAGGCTGGCTTTCCGAAAGGAGGGCATCGCCCTTGAGGGCCAATGGGGGTTGGGCGGTGCGGCATCGATTAGGGGTGGGGGTTGGGGTCCTGGCGCTCGTTTTCGTCGCGTGCCTCGATCTTAGTGCAGCCGCGCAAAGCGCGAATGACGCGCCGCCGCAGGCCGGCAAACAGGCGCTGCGACTGCCGCGCTTCGTCAGCCTGAAATCCAATAAGGTCAATGTGCGCAAAGGGCCGAGCACCGAGCAGGCCATCGTCTGGGTGTTCTCCCGCGCCGGCCTTCCTGTCGAGATCATCGCCGAATCGGAGAATTGGCGACGGGTGCGCGATAGCGAGGGCGCCGACGGCTGGGTATTTCACGGCATGCTCAGCGCGCGGCGGACTGCCCTGATCGCACCGTGGGAGAAAGAAAAAACGGGAACGCCTCTTTATGCGAGAAATTCCTCGGGCTCGCGCGTGCTTGCGGAGCTTGAGCCCGGCGTGCTCGGCAATGTGCTCGAATGCGATGGAGAGTGGTGCAAGCTCTCGGTCGGGGACTATTCCGGGTATGTCGAGCAGGGCAGGCTTTGGGGCGTCTATCGCGGCGAGACGATCAAGTAGCGACGATCGCCGCTTAGCTGCTCTTGTCCACGAGGCGCACCAGCACGTCGACGCGGGCGATCGTCTTTCCTTCCGGCGCTTCGGGCAAGCCCTCGATACGGATGTCTGCGGTCGGGATGTCCATGAGGCGGCCCGAATGCTCGCAGAAGAAATGATAGTGGTTGCAGGTATTGGTGTCGAAATAGGTCTTGGCGCCTTCCACCGCGACCTCTCGCAGAAGCCCGACTTCGGTCAGCTGATGCAAGGTGTTGTAGACGGTCGCCAGCGACACCGGCACCCGCTTGGCCTGAGCTTCCTCGTGCAGCACCTCGGCCGTCACGTGGCGGTCGCCGGGAGCGAATAGCAGCTGCGCAAGCGCCACGCGCTGCCGGGTGGGCCGTAGCCCCGCGCCGCGAAGAATCCTCGCCACGTCGTTCTCTGTCATGTCTGTCAGCATCTTATGCATGCGGGTGACCATTGGGGCCGGGCTTGAAGCGAAATATAGGCGGAAGCAGTGGAACCCGCAATGTCATGCTGCAGATGTAAAAGGAGCAGCGTCGATGGGTCCGGCCTCGCCGGGGGTGGGCTTTTGGTGGCGCGCCGACTGTGTTAGGAAACCCCCCTTAACGACGGTTTGGGCGGAAAGTGGAGTATCCATGACAGGCCGGCAGAGCCAGTTTGCGTTTGAAGACCTGCTTGCATGCGCGCGCGGTGAGCTGTTTGGGCCCGGCAACGCGCAGTTGCCCCTGCCGCCGATGCTGATGTTCGACCGTATCTCGGAAGTGATCGAGGAGGGCGGCGAGCACGGCCAGGGCCGGATCGTGGCCGAACTCGACCTGAAGCCGGACCTCTGGTTCTTCCCTTGCCACTTCAAGGGCGATCCCGTGATGCCGGGCTGCCTCGGCCTCGACGCCCTTTGGCAACTGCTCGGCTTCTTTCTTGGCTGGCTTGGCGCACCCGGCAAGGGGAGGGCGCTGAGCGTGGGTGAGGTCAAGTTTTCCGGCATGGTCTTGCCGACCATGCGCAAGCTCGAATACATCGTCGATCTCAAGCGGGTCGTGCGCCGGAAGTTCACCCTCGGCACCGGCGACGGTTGGCTGAAAGCGGATGGTGAGACCATCTACACGGCGAAGGATTTGAGGGTCGGCCTGTTCCAGGCGGACGCACCGGCACCCGCCGTTGCCTGAACCGAAAGCGGAGCGCGCCCTTAGCGCCTTACCTCAAGGACGTTGACCTTATGAGACGCGTGGTCGTGACCGGCATGGGCATTGTGTCCCCCATCGGCAATAGCGCCCAGGAGGTGCTTGCCTCCTTGCGCGAGGCCAAGTCCGGCATTGTGACGGCCGAGACCTATGCCGAGATGGGCTTTCGCTGCCAAGTGCATGGCGCGCCCAAGATCGACTGGGAAAGCATGATCGACCGCAAGATCCGACGTTTCATGGGCGCCGGCGCGGCCTGGAACTACATCGCCATGGAACAGGCGATTCGCGATTCAGGCCTGGAAGACTCCGAGGTCTCCAACGAGAAGACCGGCATTATCATGGGTTCCGGCGGACCGTCGACCCGCGCCATCGTGCAATCCGCCGATACCGCGCGCGAGAAGGGTCCGAGGAAAGTCTCGCCCTTCGAAGTGCCGAAGGCGATGTGCTCGACCAATTCCGCGACGCTCGCGACGCCCTACCACATCAAAGGCGTGAGCTATTCCATCTCGTCCGCATGCTCCACCTCGGCGCATTGCATCGGCAACGGCGCCGAGCTCATTCAATGGGGCAAGCAGGACATGGTCTTCGCCGGCGGCGGCGAGGAGCTGGACTGGACCCTGTCGGTGCTGTTCGACGCCATGAATGCCCTGTCCTCGGATTTCAACGACCGGCCGCAAGTGGCGAGCCGCGCCTACGACGTCAATCGCGACGGTTTCGTCATTGCCGGTGGCGCGGGTGTCGTTGTGCTCGAGGAGCTTGAGCATGCCAAGGCCCGCGGCGCCCGTATCTATGGCGAGCTTGTCGGCTACGGCGCCACCTCCGACGGCTTCGACATGGTGCAGCCCTCGGGCGAGGGTGCGGTGCGCTGCATGCGCATGGCCATGCAGAATGTCGACGGCATCGACTATATCAATCCGCACGCCACCTCCACGCCGATCGGCGATCTCCGCGAGATCGAAGCGATCCGCGAGGTGTTCGGGTCCGACGCGCCCCCCATCAGCGCGACGAAGTCGCTGACCGGACATTCGCTGGGCGCCGCCGGCGTGCACGAGGCCATCTATTCACTCCTGATGATGAATAACGGCTTCATCTGCGAGTCTGCGAATATCGAGACGCTCGATCCGGTTGTCGCCGATATGCCGATCGTGCGTCAGCGTCAGGACAACGTCGACATTAACTGCGTGATGTCGAACAGTTTCGGTTTCGGCGGCACCAACGCCACACTTGTATTCCGTCGCTTCGACGGCTGAGCCTCCAGGGACGAAGCCCGAGCGAGCGGCCCTTAACCAGAGTAACCACCATGGCAACAACAAAAGATATCGCTGAACCCGGGCCCCTGATGGCGGGCAAACGAGGCTTGGTGATGGGCGTCGCCAACGATCGCTCCATTGCCTGGGGCATCGCCCGCGTTCTGCACGGGCAGGGCGCCGAGCTTGCCTTCAGCTACCAGGCCGGAGCCTTCGGACGCCGTGCCCTCCCTCTCGCCCAGTCCATCGGCGCCGAGATCATAGAGGAAGCCGATGTCGAGGATCTCGCCAGCGTCGAGAACGTGTTCAACGTGATCCGCAAGAAATGGGGCTCGCTGGATTTCGTCGTGCACGCGCTCGCCTTCTCCGACCGCAACGAGCTGCGCGGCCGCTATTGCGACACCTCGCGCGAAAATTTCAAGCACACCATGGTGATCTCCTGCTTCTCCTTCACGGAGATCTGCAAGCTTGCCACGGACTTGATGCCAAATGGCGGCTCGCTCCTCACTCTGACCTATGGCGGCTCGAACCGCGTCGTCCCCTGCTACAATGTCATGGGCGTGGCGAAGGCGGCGCTGGAGGCGAGCGTGCGCTATCTTGCTTCCGATTTCGGGCCAAGGGGCATCCGCGTCAACGCGCTTTCGGCGGGACCGATGCGGACCCTCGCCGGCGCGGGCATTTCGGATGCCCGTACCCTGTTTCACTTCCAGCAACAGCACGCGCCGATGCGGCGCTCGCCCAATCTCGACGAGGTCGGCGGCGCCGCGCTCTATCTTCTCTCAGATCTGTCCGGCGCCGTGACGGGAGAGGTGCATTTCGTGGATTGCGGTTACAGCACGATCTCGATGCCGGCTCTTCCGGCCTTGAAGGCCATGGAGCAGATCGACAAGGACCCGGAGATCGCGGCGGAGAAGCCGCCCCGCGAGGCGGCTCAATAGCTTGAGAATCTAACAGAAAGGACGGGCAATGGCCCATCTCGTAATCATTGCGTGCCTTGTGGCGGTCCAGAACGAGTGCAAGGAAATTCCGCTTCTCGATATCACGGCGGAAGACGTGACGCTCTGCATCACCAAATCGCACGAGAACGCGGAGAAGTGGCAGAAGCAAAATACCGAGTATGTCGTGATCGGTACGAAATGCGTGAAGAATAGCTGAGCGAGAGTGCAAACGTGCTTGCCGCCTCTAGCTTGCTTCGGCCCGCTCCAGCTCCTTGCCCGTCGCCTGGTCGACGACTTTCATGGACAGCCGGACCTTGCCGCGCTCGTCGAAGCCGAGCAGCTTCACCCAGACCATATCGCCTTCCTTGACGACGTCGGTGACGGCCTTGGGCCGCCCCTCGCCAAGCTGTGAGATATGCACCAGACCGTCCTTGGGGCCGAAGAAGTTCACGAAGGCACCGAACTCCATCACCTTGACGACCTTACCTTGATAGATCTCGCCGACCTCGGGCTCGGACGTGATGCTCTTGATGCGGGTGATCGCGGCGCGGATCGACTCGGCGTTCGCGGAGGCGATCTTGACCGTGCCGTCGTCGGAGATGTCGATTTTGGCGCCCGACTCCGCAACGATCTCGCGGATGACCGAACCGCCTGAGCCGATCACTTCCCGGATCTTATCGACCGGAATCTGAATCGTCTCGATGCGCGGTGCATACTCGCCGAGCTCCGGCCGGGCGGTGTTTAGCGCCTTGTTCATCTCCGAAAGGATATGAATGCGGCCGTCACGCGCCTGGTCGAGCGCGACCTTCATGATCTGTTCGGTGATGCCGGTGATCTTGATGTCCATCTGCAGCGATGTGACGCCTTCCGATGTTCCGGCCACCTTGAAGTCCATGTCGCCGAGATGGTCCTCGTCCCCGAGAATATCGGAGAGCACGGCGAAATCGTCGCCGTCCTTGATGAGGCCCATGGCAATACCGGCAACGGGACGTTTCAGTGGAATGCCCGCATCCATCATGGCGAGCGACGAGCCGCAGACCGTGGCCATTGATGAAGAGCCATTGGACTCGGTGATTTCGGAAACCACGCGGACCGTGTAGGGGAACGCCTCACGTTCCGGGAGCACCGGATGGATCGCCCGCCAAGCAAGCTTGCCGTGTCCGATCTCGCGGCGCCCGGGTGAGCCGATGCGCCCAACTTCACCGACCGAGAAAGGCGGGAAATTGTAATGCAGCATGAAGGTCTCTTTATAGGTGCCCTCGAGCGCATCGACATATTGCTCGTCTTCGCCGGTGCCTAGCGTGGTCACCACGAGAGCCTGGGTCTCGCCCCTGGTGAAGAGAGCGCTGCCATGGGTGCGCGGCAGGATGCCGACCTCGCACTCGATCTGCCGCACCGTGCTGAGGTCGCGGCCGTCGATGCGCTTATGCGTCTTGAGAATGTTGCTCCGGACGATGTCCTTCTCCGCGGCCTTGAATGCGCTCGAGACCTTCGCAGCGACCTGGCCGTCATCGTCCTCGGGGACGAGCGCGAGCTTGATATGGTTCTTGACAGCGGCGACAGCGTCGCGGCGGTCTTGCTTGGCGGCGATCATGTAGGCGTCGCGCAAGCCCCCTTCCGCTTCGGAGCGCACGCGCGAGCCAAGCTCGTCGATCGCTTCCTCGAGTTTCACATCCCAAGGATCCTTGGCGGCGCGCTCGGCGAGCTTGATGATGGCGTCGATGACAGGCTGGAAGTGCTGCTGCCCGAACATCACGGCGCCGAGCATCACGTCCTCGGCGAGTTCCTTGGCTTCGGATTCCACCATCAGCACGGCTTCGGTGGTGCCCGCCACGATGAGGTCGAGCTGGCTTTCACCCATCTCGTCCAGCGTCGGGTTCAGCACGTAGTTTCCGCCGATATATCCGACGCGGGCGGCGGCAATCGGTCCTAGGAAGGGGATGCCGGAGATTGTAAGCGCCGCGGACGCTGCGATCATCGCTACGACGTCCGGGTCGTTCTCCATGTCATGGGAGAGGACCGTCGCGATTACTTGCGTCTCGTTCTTGAAGCCCTTGGCGAAGAGCGGACGGATCGGCCGGTCGATGAGACGGGAGGTGAGCGTCTCCTTCTCGGCCGGGCGTCCCTCGCGCTTGAAAAAGCCGCCTGGGATCTTGCCGGCGGCGAAGGTCTTCTCCTGGTAGTTTACCGTCAGCGGGAAGAAGTCGAGGCCGGGCTTCGGCTCCTTCGCGGCGGTGGCGGTCGCGAGAACGGCAGTCTCGCCATATTGCACGAGAACCGAGCCGTCGGCCTGGCGGGCGACGCGACCGGTCTCAAATTTGAGCGGCCGCCCTGCCCACTCGATCTCTACGGAATGTTTATTGAACATGTTGGTGTCCCAATTTGTGGGGAGGAATGCGGCCGCGTTTTAGGGCCGCGGCGGAAAGGCCCGCTCGTCCAGTCAGTGCAAGACGCATCTTGGAGTTGGCTGTCACCGGCGGATACCGAGCCGGTTGATCAACTTCAGATAGCGGTCTTGGTCGCAGGACTTGACGTAGTCGAGGAGCCGACGCCGTTGGCTGACCATTTTAAGCAGCCCCCGGCGGGAATGATTGTCTTTGGCGTGCGTCTTGAAGTGTTCGGTGAGATTGCTGATGCGTTCGGTCAGGATGGCGACCTGCACCTCGGGCGAACCGGTATCGCCGGACGTCGTCTCGTATTCCTTGATGAGTTCTTGCTTGCGCTCAGCGCTGATCGACATCGGATTATCCTTGCTATTTGGGGTTTAAGATTGGCCGGGCCGGGATGTCGTCCAGCACGGTCTGGCTCGGCGCGGGACACATTGAGGAGCCCTAGCGCAAGCGCGGAATATAGGGGTAATTCAGCCCGAGGCCAGTAATATTTGTGCTTTTTAAGGGGCGGTCTTGCTTAATGGCCGAACGGATTGCCCGGCGGTTCGGCCGTCATCCTGCGAGATTGAAGATCCGCCGCGGCCGCAATTCCCCTTGCGCGACATCCCCGATCGCCACGAGCTTGCCGCGCGAGGTGGCGTAGGCGGCACCGGCCATGATCGGCGCGTCGCGTCCCCGCAACAGCACCGCCTGGCCCATTTTCAGCCTGGCGGCATCGGGCCCGCTCAGGCTCAATTCGGGGAGATCGCCAAGCGCGGTCTCGACCGGCTTGAGGACTCCGAGCAAAGCGGCATGACCCTCGGCCCCCGCGCCGAGTGCCTCAAGCCGCGACAGGGGGATGGCCTCGTCCTCGCTGAAGATGCCGACGCGCGTGCGCCGCAATGTCGCAACGTGACCGAGACAGCCAAGCAAACGTCCGAGGTCCCGCGCCACGGACCGCACATAGGTGCCCTTGCCGCACTCGGCCTCGATCACGCAGTGATCGTCCTCCGCCCAATCGACGAGTTCGAGCCGGCCGATTTGAACCGGCCTCGCGGCAAGCTCGAACGCCTCGTCGTCCCTGGCGAGGTCGTAGGCGCGGGCGCCATCGACCTTTAGCGCCGAGTAGCGCGGAGGGACTTGCAGGATGTCCCCGACGAATTGGGGAAGGGCGGCGTCGATCTCGGCGCGCGACGGGCGCCGGTCGCTCGTCGCGACGATCTTGCCGTCGGCGTCGTCGGTATCGGTCTCCGCGCCGAACCGGACGGTGAAGCGATATTCCTTGCGGCCGTCCATGACGAAGGCGACGGTCTTCGTCGCCTCGCCGAGCGCGATGGGCAGAACGCCGGTCGCGAGCGGATCGAGCGTCCCGGCGTGACCTGCCTTGTTCGCCTGGAACAGCCGCTTGACCCGGCTGACGGCTTGCGTGGAGGTCATGCCTTGCGGCTTGTCGAACACGAGCCAGGCGTCGATTGCGAGACCTTTGCGCTGCCGCGCCATGAATTCTCGCCTCTATTCGTCGTCGAGGTCGCGCGCGACAGTTGGGGAGGCGAGCAGCTCGTCGATGCGCCGCGAGACCTCGAACGAGGTGTCGATCTTAAATCGAACTTCCGGCATGAATTTCAGATTGATGCGCCGGGCGAGCGCGCCGCGCAGGAACCGTTTGTGCTTCTCGAGTTGCGCCACCACGTCCTCCGCACCTTCGCCGCCGAGCGGTAGCACGAACACCGTTGCGAGCTTGAGATCGGGTGTCATGCGCACCTCGGGCACGGTGAGGGAGTGGCGCGCCAGCACGTCGTCGTGCAGATCGCCGCGGGCGAAGATCTCCGTGATGGCGTGGCGAATGAGTTCGCCCACCTTCAGCTGGCGTTGCGACGGTCCCTTCGCGGCTCGCTTCGCTCGATCACCCATGGGCTCGGTTCATTGAGTTGGCCAGGCCGTCGGTGCGGGGGTCGTGATAGCTCATCGCCCGGGTCCGAAGGCCTCCGGCAAGCGCGGTTAACGAGCGAACCTTACAGGGCCCGCTGAACGTGCTCGACCTCGAAGCACTCGATCACGTCGCCGGCACGCATGTCCTGGTAGCCCTCGAAGGCCATGCCGCACTCCTGGCCGGCTGTCACCTCGCGCACTTCGTCCTTGAAGCGCTTGAGCGTCGAGAGCTTGCCCTCGTGGATGACGATGTTGTCGCGGATGAGGCGGACATTGGCGCCGCGCTCGACCTTGCCTTCCGTCACGCGGCAGCCGGCGACCTTGCCGACCTTGGAGATGTTGAACACCTCCAGAATTTCCGCATTCCCGAGGAAGGTCTCGCGCACCGTCGGCGCGAGCAGGCCGGACATGGCCTGCTTTATATCGTCGACGAGATCGTAGATGATGGCGTATTGGCGGATCTCGACGCCGAGCCGTTCGGCGGCGTCGCGCGCTTGCGCATTGGGCCGCACGTTGAACGCGAGCAAGACCGCCCCCGACGTTCCCGCGAGAGAAACATCGGATTCGGTGATGCCACCGACGCCGGCGTGCAGGACCCTGGCCCTGACCTCGTCGGTGCCGAGCTTGCCCAACGTCGCGATGATGGCTTCGACCGAGCCTTGCACGTCGCCTTTGATGACAAGCGGGAATTCCTTGATCCAGGCCTCTTTGATCTGGCTCATCATCTGCTCGAGCGAGCCGCGCGCGCCGGCCACGGCCACGCGCCTGCGCCGCTCGCGCATGCGGTAATCCGTGATTTCGCGGGCGCGGGCCTCGTTCTCGACGACGGCAAACTGGTCACCCGCCTCAGGCGCGTTATCGAAGCCGAGCACCTCGACCGGAATCGAGGGGCCGGCTTCCTTCACCTGCTCGCCGACATCGTTGATCAGCGCGCGGACACGGCCCCAGGCCGAACCCGCGACGATGATGTCGCCGAGATGCAGCGTGCCGCGCTGCATCAGCGCTGTTCCGACCGGGCCTCTGCCGCGCTCCAACTTCGCCTCGACGATGACGCCTTCGGCCGGACGCTGCGGGTTGGCATTGAGTTCGAGCACTTCGGCTTGCAGCATGATCGCTTCGAGCAGCTTGTCCAAACCGGTCTTTTTCAGCGCCGACACCTCGACCTCGAGCGTATCGCCGCCGAGGCTCTCGACGACGATCTCGTCGCTCAGGAGCTCGGTACGCACGCGCTTCGGATCGGCGCCTTGCTTGTCGATCTTGTTGATCGCGACGATGATCGGAACACCGGCGGCCTTGGCGTGATTGATGGCCTCGACCGTCTGCGGCTTCACTCCGTCATCCGCCGCAACGACGAGGACCACGATGTCCGTGACCTTGGCGCCGCGGGCGCGCATGGCGGTGAACGCCTCATGGCCCGGCGTGTCGATGAACGTGATGCGATCGCCCTTGGGCGTTTTCACCTGATACGCACCGATATGCTGGGTGATGCCGCCCGCCTCCTGGCTGACGACGTTGGTGGTGCGAATGGCGTCGAGCAGGGAGGTCTTGCCGTGGTCGACATGGCCCATGATGGTCACGATCGGTGCGCGCGGCTCCAGGTCCTCGGCCTCGTCCTCGGCGCCGATGAAGCCTTCTTCGACGTCGGCCTCCGAGACGCGGCGCACGGTGTGCCCGAAATCCTCGGCGACAAGCTGCGCCGTATCTGAGTCGATCACATCGGTGATCTTGTGCATGGCGCCGTCTTTCATCAGGAACTTGATGACATCGACGGCGCGCGCGGCCATACGGTTCGCCAGTTCCTGAATGGTGATGATTTCAGGGATGACGACTTCGCGCTGGATTTTCTGCTGGGCCTGCGGGCCCATGGTCTGCTTTTTCTGCCGCTCGCGGTGGCGCTTCAGCGAAGCCAGGCTCCGCTGGCGCTGCTCCTCGTCGAGGGCATTGGTGATCGTCAGGCGACCACGAACGCGGCGCTCCTCGCCACGCCGCAGCGGCGGCGAGCTCTTCTTGTGACGCGCATCCTGGGTGCGGGGAGCCTCGTCGGCCTCCTCCTTGACGAGAGGCTTGCGAACGACCTCTTCGACCTTCGGCTTTGCTTTGACCTCCGCCTCCAGGCGCTCCGCCTCTTGACGCTCGAGCGCTTCGATTTCCTCGCGAGCCCTGGCTGCAAGCTCATCCGGCGTCGGCCCGCGCTCGGCCTCGTATTTCGCCCGCTCGCGCTCCTCGGCCTCGCGCTCGCGCGCGCCGACCAGCGCCTTGCTGCGAGCATCCTTCTCTTCTTCGGAAAGCGGGCGCAGCACGACACCGGACCGGCGCGGCGCCTCCTCGCGTTGGGTTCTTTGCGGTGCAGCGGGCGCGGCCGCGGCGGCTGCCTTTTCCGCAACCTTCGGCTTCGTCTCTTCGGCCGGCTGCTCGGCTCCACCGAGGACCCGGCGCTTCTTCTTCTCGACGAGAACCGATTTGCTGCGGCCATGGCTGAAGCTCTGGCGCACATGGCCGGACTCAACCGTCCGGCGCACACCGAGCGTCATCTTGCGCGAACCGCGCGCGGTCTTGCCTTCAGTTTCGTTAGTCTCGCTCATTCCGGTTCCGTATCTCGATCCATTTTGGCAAATGCTGCGCTGCCGTCCCGGTAGCGCTCTACACGTTTTGCCGCCTCGACGAACTTCTCTGCAGCTCCGTCCTGGATCAGCGCTGCATGTATCACATTTGTCCGCCCCGATGCCAAACTCAATTCCTCGGTGCCGAAGGTGCGGATGGGCGGAACGGCCTTGTTTACGCTTCGTGCACCGAACTTCGCGTCAAGCTTGCGGCAGCCGTCTTCCGCGGCTTCCTGGGCGTGAACCAGCCGGATCACCCGGCCTCGGGCGAGGGCGTCTTCGACCTTGCCATTCCCGAAAACAATGCCGCCGGCCTTATTGGCCAGCCCGAGCGCGCCGAGCGCGGCATCGGCGAGAAGCCGGTCAACCCGGTCGGCAAGGTCCTTGGGGACCGCAACCTGCGCCTTGAGGGCGCGGGCGAAAACGTTGCGCTTTGCGGCGTCGGCCACACAGTCTCGGGCCGCCGTCAACCAGACGCCCCGGCCGGGCAGGCGCTCCTTCAGGTCCGGAACGATCTCCCCGTCCGGACCGAGGACGAAGCGGAGAAGCTCCTCTTTGGGGCGTCGCTCACGCGTCAGCGCGCAGCGGCGGACAGGACCCGATTCCTCGGGCTCCGCGCACGCCGCTTCGTCCTGATGCATCGCACCGTCCTGCCGCAAAGGCAAATCTCCCTATCGCTCTCATCACGCCGCGCCGCCCGCTTGAGGCTCAGCCTCAGCGAGTTCGTCGGTATCGGACTGGCCCTCTTCGGCCTCGCCCTCTTCGCCGTCTTCAGGCTTCGGCCTGAGGTCGGCTTCGGTGATCCAGCCCGCCTTGACACGGGCCGCCAGGATCAGCTCCTCGACCTGCGGCCGCGTGATGCTGAAGCCGTCGAGAATGCCGTCGTGGCGGATGGTTTCCTTGTCTTTGCGCTCGCTCCAACCGGCGAGATCGTCGGTCGCGCAATCGGCGAGGTCCTCGACGGTCTTGATGTTGTTCTCGCCGAGAGCCACCAGCATCGCCGTATTGAGACCCGGCACTTCCGAAAGATCATCGGCGACGCCGAGCGCTTTGCGCTTGGAGTCGAATTCAGCCTCCACGCGGTCCAGATGCTCCCGCGCGCGGGTTTGAATCTCGTCGGCCGTGGTCTCGTCGAAGCCCTCGATGGAGGAAATCTCCGACGGCTCGACAAAGGCGACTTCCTCGATGGAGCTGAAGCCTTCCGATGCAAGCAGCTGGGCGATGACCTCGTCAACGTCGAGCGCTTCCATGAACATGGCAGAGCGCTCGGCGAATTCCGCCTGGCGGCGCTCGGACTCGCTCGCCTCGGTCATGATGTCGATGTCCCAGCCCGTAAGCTGCGACGCGAGGCGAACATTCTGGCCCTTTCGCCCGATCGCCAGCGAAAGCTGGCTATCCGGCACCACGACCTCGATGCGCTCGGCATCTTCGTCGAGCACCACCTTGACCACTTCGGCCGGCGCGAGACCATTGACGATGAAGGTTGCCGCATCCGGCGACCACTGGATGATGTCGATCTTTTCGCCCTGAAGCTCGTTCACCACCGCCTGCACGCGGCTGCCACGCATGCCGACGCAGGCGCCGACGGGATCGATCGAGGCATCGCGCGAAATCACCGCGATCTTAGCGCGGCTGCCGGGATCGCGCGCCACTGACTTGATGGTGACGATGCCCTCATAGACTTCGGGCACTTCCTGGGCGAACAGCTTCGCCATGAATTCAGGATGCGTGCGCGACAGGAAAATCTGCGGACCGCGCTGCTCGCGGCGCACGTCGTAGACATAGGCGCGGATACGGTCGCCATAGCGGAAATTTTCGCGTGGCAGCGTCTCGTCGCGGCGCACGATGGCCTCGGCCCGGCCGAGATCCACAATGACGTTGCCATATTCGACGCGCTTGACGATGCCGTTCACGATCTCGCCGACACGGTCTTTGTACTCGTCATATTGGCGCTCGCGCTCCGCCTCGCGCACCTTCTGCACGATGACCTGCTTGGCGTTCTGCGCGGCGACACGGCCGAAATCGAGCGGCGGCAAAGGCTCAGCGAGGAAGTCGCCGACCTGCGCGTCAGGATTGCGGCGCCGTGCCTCGGCGAGCGGGACCTGCGTCGCCTCGTTGGTGACGTCTTCCGCCACTTCCAGCAGCCGGGCGAGCCGGACTTCGCCGGTCTTTGGATCGACCTCGGCCCTGATCTCGTTCTCGCTGCCGTAGCGGGACTTCGCCGCCTTCTGGATGGCGTCCTCCATCGCCGCGATCACGACCTGACGGTCGATCGACTTCTCGCGCGCGACTGCATCCGCAATCTGCAGAAGCTCCAGCCTGTTGGCGCTTACGCCTGCCTGAGCCATTGCCATCGTCCTCCGATCCTTACCAACGCGCGGGTCCAATCCGGTCCCGCCGCGAGATCCCTCAATGCGCCTGCTTCTTGTCAGCGGGCTCGGTGAAAAGAGTGCCTGTGTCGATCACAAGCTTTGCGTCGTCGATGAGCGCAAAGGGGAAGCCGACCACCACGGGCTCGGCCTCGCCTTTGAGCTCCATCTTCAATCGCACCTCGCCATCCTCCACGCCTTCGATGACACCCTTAAAGCGCTTTCTGCCGTCGACGAGCTCTTTCAGCTCGACCTTCGCCTCGTGCCCGGCAAAAAACTCGAAGTCGCTCGGGCGCACGAGCGGACGGTCGATCCCGGGGGATGAGACCTCCAGCCGGTACTGTCCCGGCATGGGGTCGTAGGCATCGAGCACAGGCGACAATCTCTGGCTAATTAAGGCGCAGTCGTCGATATTCATCGGCCCACCGGCGCGCTCGGCCATGATTTGCACGGTGCCGCCATCGCGCGGTGAAACCTTGACCCGCACCAAACGGAACCCGAGTTCTTCTAGCACAGGCTCGGCGAGATCGGCGATCACGCGGGCGGGCCCGGTCTCGTGGATAAAGCGGCGGTCGGCGTCGGCGGAAGGACCAGTCATTCGCCTCTTGAACCATGCTCCAGCGTCGGCACCGCGCCAGGCGCGGAGCCTAACAAAAAGGAGCGGGCCGAGGCCCACCCCTGATCAAATTCCCAATCATGAGTTCGGCGCTAATATACGGTATTTTCTCAAGGTTTCAAGGCCGCTCAAGGGGTTCGAGCGACGAAACCACGCCGACGCCTCCTTAGTCGATAAAGAGCACGTGGCTGCGGATGCGCTGAAAGTCGTTGATCCGTTTATAACTGAGCGCGCAGACGCAGCCCGAATAGACGCCGCCCATCGCCGTACGCCAAAAGCGAGCTCGTCCTCGCACGTACAGTTAGTATCGCGATAGGTGATCCAGTCTTTCTGCGCATCCTTGAGAGCGGAAAGCTGGAGAGCGGGCTTCTGCTCGGCCTCTTTGGCCGTGGCGCCGATGGCGTCCTGCAATCTCTGGTAGGCAATGTTGAGGGCTGCATCCGCCTTGTCCGCCGCGCGGGCGAGGCACGCCTTGAACTCGGGATTGGACTTGGTGCTCGCCTCGCACTCCGTGTCAGGTGGCGGCGATGTCGGTTTCGGCGCGGGCCGGCGCGATCATCAACAGGCCAACCGCGGCTAGCAGGTATGTGCGCATATTAGCTCTCCTCTCACTGTCCTCGGGCTCATCGCCGGCGAAAGCGAAGATAGGCTGAGCGGCGCCCGTCGCTCACGGCCTTACGCTCATAGCGCGTCTCCGGCCAATCTTGCGGGCGCATCCGCCAGTCGCCGGCGCGCTCGGCCAGCCAGTCAAACTGTCCCCCTGCCTGGAACGCGAGAAGGGCCTGCGCCGCGTAGTCGCCGACGTCGCTGGCAAAGCGAATGTCGCCGCCTTGCTTCAACACGCGTGCGAGAGCCGGGACTGTTTCCGGCGAGACAAGTCTCCGCTTCCTGTGGCGCAGCTTCGGCCATGGATCGGGAAACAGAATGAAGATGCGCCCAATGGACGCCTCGGGGAGCCACGCCAGCGCGTCCCGCGCATCGCCGTCATGCACGCGTATATTGGTGATTCCACGATCTTCGACGGCGCCGAGCAGGCTCGCCATGCCGTTGATGAAGGGCTCGCAGCCGATGAAGCCAATGTCGCTATGGTGCTCCGCCTGCCACAGGAGATGCTCGCCGGAGCCGAAGCCGATCTCGAGCCAAATCTCTCTCACCGTCTGAGGAAAGAGCTCAGAGACACGAGGTGGGGCTTGCGCAAGATCCAGCCTCAAGCGGGGCAGGAGCTGATCCATGAGCCGCGTCTTGCGCTCGCCCAGAGGCTTGGCCTTGCGCCGTCCGTAGCTTCTGAGGGCCCTCTGCTCCAGGCTTTCCGCCATTGCTAGGAATTTCGTTTGCGGCCGTAAGGCTCGCCGAGATCCACGCGCAGCCGCGGAAACAGCTCGCCCATGAGCCGCGTCTTGCGGTCGCTGAGCGGTTGGGCCCTGCGCCGCCCGTAAGAACGCAGCGGTGACGAGGAGCAGTTCACAACCGAGCTACCTTGGAATCGGAGCAGGCGTTTTCAACGGGCGAACATAGTTTAGAACCGGCGTGTCTCGCCTCGCGCGACCGATCCTCATAGAGTTTAGCATCCTCATGAGGTTCTGCGGGCACTCCATTCCTCCATTCCTAGCAGTCACCATCTCCATCTCAGCCAGCGTTTATGAATGACGATGGCCCGCAAGGTAAGGGGCGCGCGGCGATGACGGTCGATTTTCTGATTTTCGTTGCAGTCGGATTCTTGGCTCAGCTTGTCGATGGCGCCTTGGGCATGGCGTATGGCGTTATTTCGACGACGGTGCTTCTGACGCTCGGTGTTGCGCCGGCGAACGCATCGGCTAGCGTCCACGTCGCCGAGCTTTTCACGACGTTGGCATCCGCCGCGTCCCACCTCTGGCACCGCAATGTCGACAAAAGGCTCTTCTGGAGGCTGGCACCCGCCGGAGTGGTGGGCGGCGCGATTGGGGCCTTCGTCCTCACCTCCGTCGATGGCGACCAGATCAAGCCCTACATCGTCGCCTACATGGCTGTGATGGGCACGGTCATTATCTGGCGCACGGTGAAGGCGATCGCACCTTGGCAGAATCTCACGCAAGGCGCCGCGCCGCTTGGCCTCGTCGGGGGCTTCGTCGATGCGGTCGGGGGCGGCGGTTGGGGCCCTGTCGTGAGCACTACACTCGTGGGAGCAGGCGGCCAGCCGCGTTACGTCATCGGCACAGTCAACACGGCGGAGTTCCTGGTGACGGCCTCGATCTCGGCCATGTTCATCATTGCGCTCGCGACGGGCCATTGGGAAGACGCCGGCGACCTCACGCAAAATGCAGCGGCTGTTGCGGGTTTGATTGTCGGCGGCGTGTGCGCCGCGCCGTTTGCCGGCTACGCGGTGAAACGGATTTCTCCGCGCACTCTCGGCATCGCCGTCGGCGTTCTGGTGCTCGTCCTCGTCGCCTACCAGTTGATCAGGTTGGTCGGATGACGTTTAGCTCAGCTCGCTGCGAATGGGCTCGACCAAGTCGAGGCGCTCCCAGGAGAAGCCGCCGTCATTGTCGGGCTGGCGTCCGAAATGCCCGTAGGCCGCGGTACGCTCGTAGATCGGGCGATTCAGGCCCAGATGCTCGCGGATCCCACGAGGGCTGAGATCCATCACGCGCCGGAGAGCCTGCTCCAGGGTCTCCTCGCCGACAGTGCCGGTGCCGTGCAGGTCGACGTAAAGCGACAGCGGCTGCGATACCCCGATCGCATAGGCGACTTGCAGCGTGCATTTGTCGGCAAGCCCGGCGGCCACGACATTCTTGGCGAGGTAGCGCGCGGCGTAAGCCGCGGAGCGGTCGACCTTGGTCGGGTCCTTGCCGGAAAAGGCGCCGCCGCCATGTGGCGCGGCCCCGCCATAGGTATCCACGATGATCTTGCGTCCGGTGAGACCGGTGTCGCCATCGGGCCCGCCGATCACGAAGCGGCCGGTGGGATTCACATAAAGCTTGGTGTGGCCGTTGACCCAGCCCTGCGGCATCACCTCGTCGATGAAGCCGCGCACGATCTCTTTCACGCGCTCCTGGCTGACATCCTCGCCGTGCTGCGTGGAGACGACGATGGAGTCCGCGCGCACCGGCATTCCATTCTCGTAGGTCAAGGTCACCTGACTTTTGGCGTCTGGCTCGAGCTCCGGCGTGCTGCCGCCCTTTCGCGCCTTGGCCATCTCCTCCAAGATGCGATGCGCGTAGTAGATCGGCGCCGGCATCAAGGGCTCCGTCTCCCGGCAGGCGAAGCCGAACATGATGCCCTGGTCGCCCGCGCCCTCATCCTTTTCCGCGCCCACGTCGGCATCGACGCCTTGCGCGATGTCGGCGGACTGCTCGTGGATGTAATATTCGAACTCGGCGTCCCCCCAGTGGAAGCCTTTCTGTTCATAGCCGATGTCGCGCACCGCGTTGCGGGCGGCTTCCTCGATCTTTTCGAGGGTGACGCTATCGGGGCCGCGCACTTCGCCGGCGAGCACGATGCGGTTTGTCGTGACCAGCGTCTCCACGGCGACCCGCGATAGCGGATCGGCGGACAGGTACAGGTCGACGACGGCATCGGAGATGCGGTCGCAGACTTTGTCGGGGTGACCTTCCGACACGGACTCGCTGGTAAAGACGTGATTTTCGCGCGCCACAGGGCACCCCCTTGAAAGCAAAAAACCGACCCCATTCTCGGGCTCGGGCCGGTTCTCGCAAACGATTGGCCCAACGGTCAAGCCCGCCAGGCCTCAGGCTTCGTTGTCTAGGATTTGCTGGGGGCTGCGCTCAGGGCCCGCACGAGGTCCACCACGCTTTTGCGCACCTTGGAGTCGCCGATCTTGACGAAGGCGCGATTGAGTTCGAGGCCTTCGCGGCTGTTGAGAAACTCGAGGATGAAGGCTTCCGATTCCGGCTCCGCCATTCCCGACGGCGTGCTGCCGTCGAGCTGCGGCGCTTCCTCGAAGAAGAACTGCACCGGCACGTCGAGGATCTTCGAGATCTGGTGCAGGCGGCTCGCGCCGATCCGGTTCACACCCTTCTCGTATTTCTGCACCTGCTGAAATGTCAGGCCCATGCTTTCGCCGAGACGTTCCTGGCTCATGCCGAGCAGCATTCGCCGAAGGCGCACTCGACTTCCTACATGTGTATCGACTGGGTTAGGCTTTTTGCCTGCCATCATCTCACTCTTCAGGGCACGCGGAGGGAGCCGCTTGCCTAACTGATTTTACTGGTAAATCCCCGTTAAGTGGCGGTCATAGGGTGGTGCCATTTTCCCGTCAATACGCACACACCGCCGCACTCGTATTCATGCGCCGCGTTCACCTTAATAGCTGCACGCGACAGACCGACCACGCCAGCAAAGCGAGGGCCAGCACCGATAATTCCACGCCGCGCTCGAACCGCGCGAACAGCGTTGCGCTCAAGGCGCGCGGTAAAGTCGCATCCAAGATGCCAGTCTCTCCGAGTCCGACCTCGCCGAGAATGCGGCCGTAAGCGTCGATCACACTCGATATCCCCGTATTGGCCGCACGCACGACCGGCAATCCCTGCTCCACGGCGCGGATCTGTGCCTGATGGAAATGCTGATACGGGCCGGCGCTCGTTCCGAACCACGCATCGTTGGTGATGTTCAATAGCCATTCGGGTCTCGCATCGGAACGCGTTATAGCGTCAGGAAAGATAATTTCATAGCAGATAAGTGGGTTCAAGGCCGGAATCCCCTCAATTTCGAGCCGCCGGGGGCCGGTTCCGACGCTGAACCCCCCGCGAATGCCGGTCAATTGCATGATGCCGAGGCTTTCAAGAAAGTCTTGGAAGGGCAGATATTCGCCGAAGGGCACCAGATGCATTTTGTCGTAGCCGCCGGTCACGCGGCCGCCGCTATCGATGGCGAGCACGCTGTTATAGATGCGGCTCGTGGTGAGCCTGCCCTCCGCATTGCGTTCGTCAACGACGCGCGCGGAGCCGACAAGGAGGGCGGCTTTCTCGGGCAACGCGTTTCCGATCGCAGCGAGCGCGTCGGGCGAGTCGGCAAGGAGGAACGGCACCGCCGTCTCCGGCCAAATAACGACGTCGATCTTCTCCAACCCCGCAGACTCCATGAGCGCAAGATAGTCGTTGAAGATCTCGACGCTGTTTTCAGGACGCCATTTGTCGGCTTGATCGATATTCGCCTGCACGACGCGCAAGCGCACATCGGTGCCCGTTCGGTCCGCAGATGCCAGCCGCTGCTTGCCCCAGACAAAACCAGCGCCGAGCAAAAGAATGAGAACGCAAGCGAGCGCAGCCGCGCTTCTCGGTGCCGAGAGCTTCGATCCGGGTGGAGCAAGGATGGTGGCAGGACTTGCGAAGAGGAGAACGGCGAGGAGGCTAAGCGCGTAGACGCCTAACAAGGAGGCGATCTGCATCAGCGGCAAGGTGGCGAGAACGCCGTAGCCGATCAGGTTCCACGGCAGGCCGGTCAGCACGTGCCCGCGCGCGAATTCCGCAAGACCGAGAGCGATGGCGAGCGCGAAAGCGCGTCCCGGTCCGGGCGCCCACATTGCCATAGCCAGTGCTGCGGCTGCGGCGAAAAATAGCGCCATGCCGCCGGGCAGCAACGTCATGACAAACGGTAAGAGCCAGGCATGCCGCAGCGGCTCGACGAGAAATGCCTCGGCGGTCCAATACAGCCCCGCAAGGAAGTAACCGAAGCCGAACCAGAATCCCGTTAGCCCGGCGCAGATCAGCCGCGGGCGTAGCGTGGATTGCGCATGGCAGCCGTCGAGCATGAACACGAGGACGCCGAAGGTCAGGAACAGGACGGGCCAGATATAGAGCGGCGCGAAGGCGATGACGCTCAGCGCGCCGGCGAGAACAGCGACAAGAGCGCGACGCCAGCCGTTCAAGCCGGCGAACCGGGTCGCCAGCGCCGTCATCGTTGACGACACCTCACCGGCGAGCCAGGTTCGCTCACGAAGTCTCGGCCTTTGCGGCGTCTTTCTTCTTCGTGTGGATGCGCAGCTTCTTGATGCGGCGCGGATCGGCGTCGAGAACCTCGAACTCGATGCCGCTCGGGTGGCGCACGAGTTCGCCGCGTGCCGGGATGCGGCCCGCGATCGAGAAGACCAGTCCGCCCAGCGTATCGATGTCCTCTTCCTGCTCCGCCGAGACGAGCTGTAGGTCGAGATGCCTCTCCAGCTCTTCGATCGGCGTGCGCGCGTCGGCGAGCGTGCCGAGCCGCGGATCGATGCGGATAAGCGGCTCATCCTCCACGTCGTGCTCATCCTCGATCTCGCCTACCACTTCTTCGATGAGATCCTCGATGGTCACGAGCCCGTCGGTGCCGCCATACTCGTCGACCACGAGCGCGAGGTGGATGCGCGTGGTTTGCATCTTGAGCAGCAGATCGACGACCGACATCGACGCCGGCACGAAGAGAAGCTCACGTGTGATCTTGATAGCGGCGATCGTGCGCCGCAGATCAACCTTCGCCAGAACGAGCTCCGTTTCGCCCTCCGTCTCCGCTTCCGTGGTGATCCACGACATCAGATCGCGGATATGGATGAGCCCGAGCGGCTCATCCAGCGTCTCGCGGTAGACGGGCAGGCGTGAATGCTCTGCCTGGCGGAAAACGCGCATCAGATCGTCGACCGGGATCGATTCCTCCACCGCGATGATGTCGGCCCGCGGCACCATGACATCTTCGACGGTGAGCTTGCCGAGACGCAGGATTTTGAACAGCATCGCGCGCTGTTGCGCCGTCAGCGTGTCTTCCTTGCTGCGGGCGACCGCCTTTTCAATCAGCTCGCGAAGATCGGGCTCTTCGCCGAGCCCGAAGGTCGCGAGCAGCCGCTCGAACCACGACGCCTCCTCCTCGACGCGGCGGTCTGAGTCGGCCGGGCCGCCGTTATCCGGAACAGGGGCGTTGCTGCTCATGGCGAAACCTCCACGACGCTGTCCGCATAGGGATCGGCAATTCCGAGCGAGGCGAGGGCCCGCCGTTCGAGGTCTTCCATTTTCTCGGCCTCGCGGTCCGAGTCGTGGTCGAAGCCCAGAAGATGCAGCATGCCATGGATCGTCAGGTGGCAGACATGGTCGGTGAGGGCGATGTCCTGCTCGCCGGCCTCTTTCGCCACCGTTTCGTAGCCGAGAATGACGTCGCCGAGAGGGCGGGGCTCGCTCAAATTGTCGTCCGCCGGGAAGGAGAGCACGTTGGTGGCCGCATGTTTGCCGCGCCAGGTGCGGTTCAGGGTGCGGATTTCCGCATCGTCAGCGAGCAAGATCGCAACTTCGTAATGCTCGCTCTTGCGCTCCGGTGCAAAATCGAAGGCGGTAGTTGCGGCTAGAGCCACCATCGCGTCGGTCACGCCTGAATTGTCCCAAGCGTCGCTGTGACGGACAACGTCGATGTCGAGTCGCGCGCGGCGCTGGGCGCCGCTGGGACTAGGGCCAGAGTCAGCCATGACGCTTGTCGCGCCCTTCGACCGCCTCGTAAGCGTCGACGATCTTGCCGACGAGCTCGCGCCGGACGACATCGCGGCGGGTGAATGGGATATGCGCGACTTCATCGATGCCGCTCAAGATATCGATCGCCTCGACCAAGCCGGAATCCTTTCCTTGCGGAAGATCGACCTGGGTGGGATCGCCGGTGACGATCATTTTGCTCTCCTCCCCGAGCCGCGTCAGGAACATTTTGAGCTGCACCGGCGTGCAGTTCTGCGCCTCGTCGAGAATGACGATGGCGTGAGCGAGCGTGCGGCCGCGCATGAACGCAAGCGGCGCGATCTCGATGACGTCGGTTGCGAGGCCCCGCTCGACGCGTTCCGGCGGGAGCGTATCATAAAGGGCATCGTAGAGCGGCCGCAGATAGGGATCAACTTTCTCGCGCATATCGCCCGGCAGAAAGCCGAGCCGTTCGCCGGCTTCCACCGCGGGCCGCGACAGGATGAGGCGATCGCATCTGCCGCTCTCAAGACAGGCCGCAGCGAAGGCTACCGCGAGATAGGTCTTGCCCGTGCCGGCGGGACCGGTGGCGAAGACAAGATCGTTCTTTTGCAGGGCCGTGAGATAGGCGCTCTGCATCGGCGTGCGCGCGGTAATCAGGCGCTTGCGGGTGCGGATCTGCTGCGCTTCGGGGAGGGACGCGTCCTCGCCCGGTTCCAAGGTGCGGGTGTGATGGATGGCGCCGACGACCTCGCCGATGCCGATGGGTTCGCCTTGAGCAAGGCGCGCGTAAAGTTGCTCAAGCACGGCCTTTGCCGCTTCGCAGGCATCTTCGGGGCCGCGCAGGCTGACGGCATTGCCGTTGACGACCGCCTGCACGCCGAGCCGGTCTTCTAGGACGGCAAGGTTGGCGTCGTAGTCGCCGAGCAGGTCGCGCACGATCCGCGGATCGTCGAAAAACACGACCGTCGGTTCCGCGCCGCCGTTGATGGTCGCTGCCGCCGCCGGCCGATTTGGCGCTCCGCCACGTCCTCGCGCCAAGGCTGACTTCCGCTCGCTGGCCTTGCTGGTCACTCGGCCGCCTGAATTGGCTCGCGCCATTCAAATCCCGATTTCACGACACCGTTAAGACTGTTCGATCCGGCTGCCAAGATGTCAACCTCCACGATCTGGCCGATCAGGGCTTCGGGCCCTTCGGCGTGAACAGCCTGTAGATAAGGCGAACGCCCGCCGATCTGACCTTGTTTCCGGCCCTTGCTCTCGAACAGCACATTTAATGTCCGCCCGACGGTTGCGCGGTCGAAGTCGTGCCTGGCGTCGTCCAGCACGCGCTGCACCTCATGCAGACGCGCCGTCTTCACCGCCTCCGGCACTTGACCGGGCAGCGACGCCGCAGGGGTGCCTGGACGGGCGCTATATTTGAAGGAGAAGGCCTGCACAAATCGAACGCGGCGGACGAGCGCGAGGGTCGCCTCGAAGTCGTCATCGGTCTCGCCCGGAAAGCCCACGATGATATCGGTGGAAAGGGCCATGTCCGGTCGCGCGGCGCGCACTTTCGCGACCACCGCTTCATATTCGTCGGCCGTGTGCTTGCGGTTCATCGCCGAAAGTATTCGGTCGGAGCCAGACTGGAAGGGCAGGTGCAGATAAGGCATCAGCTTCGGCTCGTCGCCGTGCAGGCCGATGAGGTCTTGAGCCATGTCGTGCGGATGGCTCGTCGTGTAGCGAAGCCGCGCAATGGACGAAATTTCGGCGAGACGGCGCAGCAGCTGCGCCAGCGACCAAGCCCCGCCGTCGGGTCCCGCGCCGTGATAGGCATTCACATTCTGCCCGAGCAAAGTCACCTCGCGCACGCCGGCATCCGCGAGCCGCTCGACTTCCGCGGCGATCTGGACGACCGGCCGCGAGAACTCGGCGCCGCGCGTATAGGGCACGACGCAGAAGGTGCAGAACTTGTCGCAACCTTCCTGCACCGTGACGAAGGCCGAGGGCAGGGCTCGCTTCTGTGTCCGCTGCGGCAAATGCGCGAACTTGTCTTCGGCGGGGAAATCCGCCGACACCACCGGCTTACGCGTGCGGGCCGCCTCGGCGACGAGATCGGCCAAACGATGATAGCTCTGCGGCCCGACGACGACATCGACCACGGAGGCGCGCGCGACGATCTCGGCGCCTTCGGCTTGTGCCACGCAGCCGGCGACGACAACCATCGTGTCGCGCCCTTCGCCGCGGCGCTGCTCCTTCCTTTGGCGCACGCGGCCGAGCTCGGAATAGACCTTCTCCGCCGCTTTCTCGCGAATATGGCAGGTATTGAGGATGACGAGATCGGCGTCGGCGGCGTCGGAGGTCAGCTCATAGCCGGCCGGACCCAGCGCCTCGGCCATGCGCTCGGAATCGTAGACGTTCATTTGGCAGCCGAACGTCTTGATATGCATCGTCTTGGGCGTGTGCGCCATGAAGGGGTTTGTTGAGCACCGCCCGGCTCCCGTCAAGGGCCTCGGCTCTACCTGTTGAGAGCCTTCATGGCGGCCTCGGGATAACGACTGCCGGAGGCCGCGCCCATCGGTGCGATGCTGTCGAGACGGTCGAGGTTCTCCTGCGTCAGCCGCACGTCCAGCGCCCCGACATTTTCCTCCAGATAACGCCGTCTCTTGGTGCCGGGGAACGGGACGATGTCTGCCTTGCGCCAGCACCCAGGCTAGCGCGAGCTGCGCCGGAGTGCAGCCTTTGTCCTCGGCCATGACCTTGACCTGTTCGACCAGATCGAGGTTGCGCTGAAAGCTTTCACCCTGAAAGCGGGGACCCTTGCGACGCCAGTCGTCTTCGTCGAGATCCTCGATCTTCGTGATTTGTCCCGTGAGAAAGCCGCGGCCGAGCGGACTATAGGGCACGAAGCCAATGCCAAGCGCGCGCACGGTGTCGAAAATTTCGCCCCTCGGGCTCGCGGGTCCACAGCGAATATTCCGACTGCAACGCGGCGATGGGATGCACGGCAGCGGCGCGGCGGATAGTCTCCGGTCCCGCTTCCGAGAGGCCGAGATAGCGCACCTTGCCTTCCGCAACGAGTTCGGCCATGGCGCCGACCGTGTCCTCGATCGGCGTGTCCGGATCCACCCGATGCTGATAATAGAGGTCGATGACATCCACGCGGAGGCGCTTCAAACAGGCCTCGCAAGCTGCGCGCACATAGGCAGGCTGGCCGTTGATGCCGATAAAGCTGCCATCCTCACCGCGCACATTGCCGAACTTGGTGGCGAGCACGACCTGATCGCGCTTGCCCGCGATGGCGCGGCCGACGAGGATTTCATTATGGCCAGAGCCATAAATATCGGCGGTATCCAGAAAGGTAATGCCGAGCTCGATGGCGCGATGAATGGTGTCGATGGCCTCGGCCTCGTCGATCACACCATAAAACTCGCTCATTCCCATGCAGCCAAGGCCGATCGCCGAGACTCAAGGCCAGACCGTCCAAGCATGCGCGTCTTCATGGCAAGCTTCCAAAGCGTAGAGCCTATCCCAGATGAACCATAAAAGGTCCGCGTCAGGCGTAGGGCTAGTTTAGCCCTTGCATCCTGTCATGCCCTTCAAGGCCTGCTGGTCCGCTGACTTCGTCTGGAAGGCATCGGAACCGAGCACGGTCATCGACTTGCCGTCGGGCTTGTGCGTCACGATCGAGCATTTATGCGAGATCAGATTCTGCGCGACGTAATACTCGGCTGCAAGCGCCGGCGTCGCCATGCCGGCCAGGAGCATACCTACGATCACATACGTCTTCATGCGACTTCTCCTTCTTGGATTGTCGCCCCTCCTTGGGGGATTCCTCCGCCAAGGATCAAAGTATGCAATTTCATTCCGGCGCCTGTTTGGCGGAGCACTGCGCAGCGTTGCCGCATGGCGCGAAGACGTGCGACACTCTGCGCTATTGGGATCGGCTTACGTGTTGCACTCCGGCAGGCGTGCTTTCGCCTGCTCGGCTTCTTCCATCGTCGTGTACGACTGATCGCCGATCCGCTTCATCGTCGAGCCGTCCGGCGGGGTGCTCATCACCCGGCACTGATTGAGCGACGTGTCGAGAGCCACGTAATATTCCTGCACGGCGAACGCAGGCCAAGCGGTGGCGAGCGTCACGCGGCAGCGAAAACATATTTGGTCATTGGACATCTCCTTCTGATCTGTCCCGCCCATCCGAAGCTGAGCTCGGAATCCATTAGAGCCTGAATTTATCGGCAGACGGTTGGTTCCGGCTTTCAGGCGCCCAATAATTTGGCAATGAGCTTCGGCGCTGGCCCAATGGGCGCAATTTGTTCAAAAGTGCATTGTTTCGGCGCCTTGTCGGGGCGAAAGCGCACGAGCTTGGTGCCGTGGCGAAAGCGGTTATCGGTCACTTGATCGTAACGCACCTCGACCACGAGTTTCGGCTGCACGGGCTGCCAATCGCCGGAGCGCTCCGTGCTCCAACGGCTCGGACCGCCGGGCGCCTTGCCGGAGAAACCAGGCGGCGCGATCATCCCTTCGAGCAGCTTGGTGAATGCGGCGCGCTCCCTGTCGGTGATGGTCGCGGTGAAGCCGACATGGTCGAGGAGGCCGTCGTCGTCGTAGAGGCCGAGCAGCAGCGACCCCACCTCGCGGCTTTTGCTGCCGTAGCGGAAACCGCCGACGACGCAGTCCGCGGTTCGCGTGGGTTTGACTTTCAGCATCGCGCGTTCGCCCGGCATATAGGGGCCGTCGCTGTGCTTCGCGATGACGCCGTCCAGCGCGCCGCTTGCGCGCGACAGCCATGCCTCCGCCTCGCCCCGACCCTCGGTATAGGGCGAGAGCTTCAGGGCCGGTTCGCGAGCGACCGAGACGAACGCTTCAAGCGCCTTGCGCCGCTCCGTCAGCGGCGCCTCGATCAGCGACCGGCCGCGCGGCGTCACGATCATGTCGAACAGGATCAGGATCGCGGGCGTGTCCTTGGAGAGCTTCGCGATGCGGCTCTCGGCCGGATGCAGCCGCGCCTGTAGGGCCTCGAAGGAAAGTGTGTCGCCGTCGGGGATCGCAAGCTCGCCGTCGATCACGAAGCGCTTTTGCGGCAGCGTCTTCAGCAAAGCGACCATCTCCGGGAAGTAACGCGCGAGCGGCTTGCCCGATTTCGCGCGGAGATCGACCGCGCCATCGCTCTTGAAGGCGAGGCAGCGGAAGCCGTCCCATTTCGGCTCGAACTGCCAACCCTCATCGTCGGGCAGGTCCTCGACGAGCCGCGCCTCCATCGGCTGAAGATCAAGCGGCACGGGCAGATCGGCGAATGGATCGCGAGACGGCATGGTTGATCCTGACACGGATGCCTGTAGGAACGCGGCTTAGGGCTCACGCGTTGCTGTGGGGGATGATCCAGTGTGGAGACCCACAATGCCAGCGAAATCAGGTTCACAGCAGAAAGCCGCCGGCGCGGCGCTGTCTGCCAAACGTGGCGACACCAAGGTCGGCGAGCTCAAGGGCGCATCGAAAAGCATGTACAAATCGATGAGCGAAAAGAGCTCGACAAATGGCTTCGACCAAGCGCAAGGGTAAGCCCGAGCACGTGGCCAAGAAGAGGTCGTAACGGCATCGCCTACTGTAGCCGCACGAGCACGGTGTCGGCGGCGCCCGTCGCATCGGTGACGGTCACGCGCACAAAGCCCGGCCCATCGGGCTCGAAGAAGAGCGTGCCAGCCCCACTCCTGCTGCCGGCGGGCATGCCGTTCAACATGATGTTCAGCGGTGGCGTCCCGCCGGCGATCTTGATCGCGATCGGATCGGGAGCCTCGCCTTGCAAGCCTGAAAGCTCAAGACTGGCGCCATTGGGCGGAAACAGGATCCGCACCTGGGGCGTCATCGCCTCACCCGCGGCTCCATGAGACGCGAAGCGTCGAAGCGGCGGCGGCAATTTTGCTGTGCTTGTAATCAGCACACCGCGCGGCGCGGAGGGTAGCGGGTGCGGTGACATGCCGAGCCGCGCGAAGGCGTCGAATAGGATCGGTGCGGCAGCCGTGCGGCCGGCGAGACCGGTCACGGGCGCGCCGTCAGGACGTCCGACCCAGACCCCGATCGTGTGCTTGCCATCGAAGCCGACCGCCCAGGCATCGCGATAACCGTAGCTGGTGCCGGTCTTGAAAGCGATGCGTCCGCCCGCGGCACTTTCCGGCGGTGGCGTGCCTAGGAGGCTGCTAGCCACATACCAGGCCGCGACTGGCTCGATCAGCCGCTTCGGCGCTTTCTGAACTGCGCCCAGCCCTTCATTGAGCGGCGCCACCGTGCCCTGCCGTGCCAGTCCGGCATAGAGCATGGTGAGATCGGTGAGCCTGACGCCGACGCCGCCAAGGCCGAGCGCAAGGCCCGGCGCCTCGGTCTTCGGCAGGATAAGCGTCGCTCCCGCCTGCGCAAGCCGCGTGATCAGGCGCGTCGGCCCGACTTCCTCCAGCACCGCGACGGCCGGCACGTTGAGAGAGAGTTGCAGCGCGCGCCTGACCGTGACAGTGCCCTGAAAGGTCAGATCGAAATTCTCAGGCGCGTAGGCGCCGAAGCGGATCGGGCGGTCCTCGATCAGCGTGTCGGGATGGATCAGCCCGTCCTCGAAGCCGATGCCGTAGATGAAGGGCTTGAGCGCCGAACCGGGCGAGCGGATCGCCTGGGTAAGGTCTACTTGGCCAGCGCGGCGCTCGTCGAAATAGTCCGGCGAGGCGATGCGGGCGAGGATCTCCCCCGTCGCATTGTTCACCACGATCAGCGCCGCCGACATGTCGGGGCCGAGAACCGCCACGCGATCGCGCGCCAGCGCCTCGAGCGTCCGCTGGATTGAGGCATCGATGGTGAGGCGTTGCGGCGTCTGCCGCGGGCTTACCGCCATCGCTTCATCGGCGGCATGCGGCGCGATCATGGGCAGCGACTTGCGCGCGTTGGGCACGGGCTCGCGCTTCGCGCGCTCGATCTCGGCCGCGGTGAACAGTCCGTGGCCGGCGATGCGATCCAGCACGCGGTTGCGGGCGCGCCTCGCGGCTTCCTGATAGCGGTCGGGGCGGCGCAGCTCCGGCGATTGCGGCAACGCCACGAGCAGCGCCGCCTCACCGAGCGTCAGGCGGCGCGGCTCCTTGTTGAAATAAGCGAGCGACGCGGCGCGGACCCCTTCCAGATTGCCCCCATAGGGCGCAAGCGTCAGATAGAGATCGAGGATCTCTTCCTTGCTCAGCTTCCATTCGAGCTCTAGCCCGCGCACCGCCTCGCGCACCTTGACGTGGAACGAGCGTTTCGCCCGCGGCTCCAACAGCCGCGCCACCTGCATGGAGAGGGTCGAGCCGCCGGAGACGATGCGGCCATGCGTGGCGAGCTGCCACGCCGCGCGCATCATCGCGAAGGGGTCGACACCGCGATGATGCCAGAAGCGCTTGTCCTCGTAAGCCAAAAGAACTTCGAAAAAGCGCGGATCGACGTCTTTCGTCGTCGCCGGCAAACGCCAGCGTCCTTCGCTCGTCAGATAGGCGCGGAGCAGTTGGCCCTTGCGGTCGAGCACGACGGACGAAAGTTCGAGGTCGCGTCCAAGCGGTGGCGGCCCGAAGGCCTGGAACAGGCCGACCGCACCGCCGGCGACGATGGCCACGATCCACAGCGTGGCAATAGCGGCATAGGCCGCGAGGCGCCCTCCGCGCTGCTGGCGCTCCCTCTCCCTGGTGGGGAGAGGGCCGGGGTGAGGGGGATTGGCCTCGGCAGCGTGCCGGAGCGTCCCCTCTCTCGGCATGCCGGACGTGCCGACCTCTCCCCGCTGGGGACAGGAGGAGCTCTTCATTTTGCTCATCTGGCCGGCGTCACCGCGACGGATCCGGTGCCGGTGCGGCCGAAGCGATCGGGACGATACATGTCCTCCACATTCGCCTGCGGCAGCACGTAGGTCCCGGGCGACACTGCGCGCACGACATAGGCAGCGGTAAAGGTAGTGGGATCGCCGGTCCTGCGTTCGAAAGCCGCGGTGAAGCGATCGTCTCGGAACTCCGTATGGGCCGCCGAGGCGCCGCCTTCGATCCATCCGAGCGTGCCGGTGTCTCCCGAGGACACGAGCCGCGGATTGTCGATCTCGAAGCCGGCAGGCACGTAGTCCGTCAGCGCAACGCGCGCGAATTGCGGCTGCGCTTCCGTCACCGTCAGCAGGACCACGACGCGCTCGTTCTGCCTGGCTTGGGTTGGGTCCGCGTCCTCGCCGTTCAGCGTGTGGAAGCTGCGCTCGAGCTTGAAGCCGCTCTCGGCGGCAGGTTCCGGCGAGGTCGGCGCGCCCGTGATGGTCACGACGGTTTGCAACGGCGTGTCCCCGGTATTGGCTATCGTGACGCCGTTCTCCTTAAGCTCCTCTTCGCTAAACGTTGCGTAGAACGGACCCTCATGAGCCGCGCCGTCGGCCGACAGCGAAACGTTCTGCGTGCCCACCGCACGCGCGGCGAGAACGAGCCAGGCTTCTTCCTGTGTCGATGTATTGGTCACGAGCGTACGCGCGCTGTCGACCCGCGAGGTCGCGCTGACGAGCACCGGCTTTGCCGCATCGCCTTCCGCCGCGAGCGTCACGACTACGGCCGCGTCGCGCAAGGGCGAGCCGAAATCCGTGCGGCCGATATCGAGCTTCGGATCTTTCGGCAAAGCGCCGAGCGCGCGATCAAACACTTTCTCCGAGCGCACGCGATCGCCGAGCATGGCCAACGCCGCGCCGACCTGCGCCTTGGCGGTCGCCGTGGCGAGATCGTCGATCTTGGTGTCGGCGATATAGCGAAGGTCGCCGACCGGAGCCATGCCGTTGCGGGCGAGCACGTAAAGCCCATAAGCGAGCGCGAGGCCGCCATCGGTGCTCACATCCGGCGCGCTGCTCACATAGTTCCGCAACCGGTTCAGCGCGAGCTTGAAGGACTCATCCGGCACGGCGAAGCCGCGTGCACGCGCCCGCGTGAGAAAGTCCGTCACATAGGCGTCGAGCCACGCGTCGTCGCCGCCCGGCGCCCACAGACCGAAGGCGCCCTCCGAACCTTGGCGGGCAAGCACAATCTCGATCGAGTTCCTGATGCGCTGGTCGACATCGGCATCGACCGCGAGTTGCGCATTGAGCGCGAGTTCATTTACATAGAGGAGCGGCAACGCGCGGCTGACGATCTGCTCGGTGCAGCCAAGCGGATAGCGGTCGAGCGCAGCCAGCAGGCTCGCAACGTCGAGCGCCGCCGACGGCGTGATCGAAAGCGCGAGCTTGCCCGTTCCGGGCACGAGATCGCTGAAGACATCGGTCGACATGGCGATGCTGGCGCCGGGCTCGAGCGGATTGACCGTGCGCCGTGCGAGGATCTGCGTCGATGGCTTGACCGTCAGCGGGAATTGCCGTTCGAGCGCGAACCCTTCGGGACCGCTGACGGCGACCGTCACCGTGCCGGAGCCGACGCCGAGCGCGGAAACCGGCAGGCTCACGCCCGCCCGCTTCTTGGCGTCGAGCGTCAGGGGCTTGTCGCCGTCTTCGACGCTGAAGGGCCCGTCGCTGCTGACGGCGATCTGATAGCTGCCGCTCGCACCCTCGACATTGTCGAGATCGAGCCGGAGCGTGCCCTTGTCGCCGGTGAGGAGGAAGCGCGGCAAGGTCGCGGTAAGGATGACAGGGTCGCGCACCACGACATCGCCTGAGGCGTGGCCGACTTTGTCTTTGCTCCACGCCGCCGCCATGACGCGAACCGTGCCGGTGAAGGCGGGGATCGGGAACTCGACCTCGGCGGTGCCGTCGGGCCCGCCGCTTACGATGCCGGAATAGAGCGCGAGCGGCAGCTGGGTCGGCGGGCTGCCTTGCATCGCCCCCGCGCCGCCGTCACCGCCGCTGCGAACCTCGCCCTTGGTGCCCTGCATGCCGTCGATGAGCTGACCGTAGAGGTCGCGCAATTCAGTCGAAAGCTTGCGCTGCCCGAGATAGTAGTCGTCGGGCGCGGGGACTTTATAATTGGTGAGGTTGAGAATGCCGACATCGACCGCCGACACCACGATGCGTGCATCCTCGTTGGACGCGAGCCCCGCGAGCTTGATTGGCACGCGCAAGGTCGTGTCCGGGCGGATGAGGTCGGGCAGGTCCAGGGTGACACCGATCGTATGCGCCGCCTTGTCGACGCTGAACCACTGCACGCCAATGGCGCGCCCGGGCATGCGCTTCTCGGCGACGTCGAGTGGACGCAGGAGCGTCGCCAGCACATAAGCGCCGGTGCCCCAATCCTCGCCGACAGTGAGCGAGATTTCGGCGGTGCCCACCTCGACATCTTCCGTCTTGGTGGTGATGAGCTTGTCGCCGATCACCGACAGCGTCACTTTGCCCGCGCTTCGAGCGGTGACGGCGACGGTCATGGTGTCGCCGGGATTGTATTCCGGCTTGTCGAGCGCGATTTCGAGTAGGTCCGGCGTATCGGCGGATGCCTTCGCATAGACACCGGCGTCGAAGCTGACGATGGTCTCGGGACCTTGCGGGTCGTCGCTCGTGACTTCGAGGCGGTAGCGGCCCCAGGTGACAGGGGCGCTAATGTGGCCGGGCTTGTCCGCCGTCACATCGATTGTGCCGTCGGCAATGCGGCGGGTCAGCTTGATCGGCTCGTACTGCCAATAGCCGTCATTGCGGTACCACTGATATTTGCTGTCGACTCGCAGCAGTTGCCACTTTAGCCCCGGCTTCGCCAACGGCTTGCCGTCCGGCGCGACGAACACCACGTCGAAGGACGCGATGTCCTGGTCCGCAAGCGAGGAGCCGTTAAACAGCGGCTTCACGCCGATCATCGGCGCGGATGGAACGATCGGCAGCTCAAGCTTGCGCTCGATCGCGCGCCCGCCGGGCTCGGCAAGCCGCACCACCACCGTCGCGGCGAGGGGACGGCTTGATGCGGGGACCTTGTCGAGCGCAACGCTGAACGTCGCTTTGCCTTCAGCGTCGGTTTGCGGCAGCTCTTCAAGCGGGATGCTTTCGGTGCCGGCGGACTCTTCCGAGGCGTCGTCGTCGATGCCGAACATGTAGCCCGCATAGTCGGGCCGTTCCGCCGCCTTGGCGATGTTGACCTCGCCCTCCAGATCAAGCCCCGAGGCTGGCGCGCCATAAAGGAAGCGTCCGTCGAGCGTGATCTCCGCGGGCGCCGACGGAGAGATGGTCTTCGCCTCGGTGCTGAGATCGAATTCCAGCCGATCCGGCACATAGTCCTCGACCAGGAAGCTCACCGTGCCGATGGCAGGTTGCTTCGGATCGCTGTAGGCGGAAACACGCCATGTGCCGGTGGGAGCGGACGAGATGATCGGCACGTCGAGCGCGCGGCCGCCAATGCCCTGATCGGGCACGACGCTGCGGCGATACTCGACGCCGTCGGGACGCTCGACCACGAGCGTGAGATCGACATCGGGGACGGCGACGGCCTGAGCGTTGCGGAGCAGCGTGGTTACATGCACCGTCTCGCCGGTGCGGTAGACGCCGCGCTCGGTAAAGACATAGGCATCGAGCCCCGCCGGTGCGTCGCGTCCCGCCACGCCGCGATCGGTGAGATCGAACGCTGACTGTTTCAGATTCAAGAACGCGTAATCGCTGCCATCCTTGGATGCGGTGATGAGCGCGGGCGAGAGGCCGCCTTCGCCGCGCGCGAGCCCAGGCTCGAAAAGGGCGACGCCGTTGGCGTCCGTTTTCTTGACGCCGAGCACGTCGTTGTTGCGCGCGATCAGGCGGACTTCGACGCCCTCGACAGCGTCAGTCGTCGCAAGCGAATTGACGGAGGCGTGGATACCGCCGGCGCCGGACATGGCCGTGAGCCCGAGATCGGAGACCACGAACCATTGCGTCGTACGCTCGCTATAGTCGTCAGTGCCGCCTTGGCCCGCCTGCGCGGCGAGCAGATAGACGCCGGGCTGAAGATCGGGCAGCACCTCGGTGATCGGGAAGGCGGTGGTGATCTCGGCGTTAAGTTTTCGCTCGACGGCGAGCTCGCCCGTCCAGACCTTCTGCCCCTTCTGGTCGGCGATCTCCTCGAGACTATAGCCCTGGAGATTGCGCTCGAACTCGTAGCCGAGCACGTTGTCAAGCAGGTTGCGGTCGCCGATGCGATACACCGTCACCTTCACCTTGTCGGTGTTGACACTGATGAGCGGGATGCCCTGCTGACCGGTCTTGGGCAGCACATAGGCTTTGCCCGCGAGTCGCACCGAGGGTGAGCGATCGCGCACATAGATATTGAACGCCGCGTCCTTCAGCAGGTCCTCGCCCACCGTGGAGGGAAGGCCGGCGCGCAGCGTGACCGCGTAGTTCTCGCCATGCTTCAGCCCCTCGACGCAAAGCTGTTGGTCGTCGATGGAGAGCGCCGGCTTGTCTTGCCCGGCGACGGCGACGAAAGGCGCGAAGTCTGCGCGTTTCGGCAGAGGTTCGGAGAACTGGAAGCACGCGCGCGGGCTGGAGGCATCATTGTCCACGCTGAAATTGGAAACGCGGAAGCCGTATTTCTCGCGCAGTTGCTCGTAGGTGAGCTTGAGGTCGGGCGCCCCGTTGAGCGAGACCGCAACCTTGAGCGCATTGAGGGCGGGGCGCCAATCGTTGGCCTTGCCGAACGCATTGGCGAGCGTGATGAGAGACGCCGCCTCGTCCTTGGGGTTTGGGGAGCGCTCGTAAGCGATATAGGCGGCGCTGCGCGCGCGTTCGAAGCGCGCGCTGCCATCGTCCTGGTCGGTGACAGGGATTGTGAGCCAGATATCCGCAAGCCGCCGCCAGGCCTGCGCATCATTCGGCGCGACCGACACGATCTGGATATAGAGAGCGGCGGCGCCGGCGAGATCGTTGGCCTTGAGCAGGGCCGCCGCGTCTTTCTTCAGCGCGATGACAGGCTTGGTGACCGTCCCCGCTCCATCCTTGAGCGTGGCCTCAAGCGTGATCGCTGCGTCCGCGAGGTCGGTGTTCTCATAGGCCTTTTCGGCGGCTTCGGTGGGGATGGCAACAAGGAGCAACAGCGCGGCGGCAAGGCCTGCGCGGAACCATGCGTACATTGACGTCCTCCGGGGGTCCCGCCTTGGGCTGGCGGGTGCGGCGCCATCGTAATCCAGCCCTGTGACAGACGCTAGGGGCGCGGTTCAGCCGGAAGGCGCTAAGAGGCGGCGAGCCAGGGGAGTCCGCTTTTCACGCGGCGCCTTGGATCTCGCGGGCAAGCTTCGCGAGCTCTGCACGCACCCAAAGGTGACATTCGTCGCGGTCGTAGCTTGAGTGCCAAAGAAGCCTTACGGCGAAGGCGACCTTGCCGAGCGGCGGTTCAATACGCACCAGCCCGAATTGCTTCTCCAGGATCGCCGCCAACGAGGCCGGCAGCGTCAAAAGCGCATCGCTGTTGAGCGCGAGCAAGAGCCCGACCATGAGAGAGGAGACATTGGCGGCGATCGTGCAGGATAGCTTGCGCTTGGCCAACTCGGCGTCGAGGAGCTCGATCGCCGGGAGCGAGTCCACGGCGATGTGATTCGCTGCGGCGAAGGCGGCGGGGTTTGGCTTGCGCGCGGCAAAGGCATGCCGCGGCCGGACCAGGGTCGCGAGCGCGTCGTCGAACAATTTCTGCGCGCGAATGTCGGGTGCGGCAATTGGCGGATCGTCGATGTCGACGACGAAATGACACCGCCCTTGGCGAAGGGCTTCGAGCGTCTCCTCGCCATGGGACGCCATCCACCCCACCCGGACGCTCGGCGCAAGCCCTTGCAAACGCTGGCGGAGTGGCTCCACCAGCATCAACTCACCTGCTTCGCTGGCGGCCATGGCGAAGTCGCGGCGTGCTTCGGAAGGGTCGAAGGGCTTGTTCGGCCGGAGCAGGCTTTCCATGCCGGCCAGGATGACGTGAACGGTGGGGGCCAGTTCCAGGGCCTTCGCGGTGGGAACGAGGCGCTGTCCGGCACGGACAAAAAGTTCGTCGGCGAAGATTTCCCTAAGCTTTGCAAGGGCATGGCTAATCGCGGACGCGCTGCGCCCCAACCGCTCCGCCGCCCGCGTCACGCTCGCATCGACGAGCAGTGCATCGAGG
This sequence comes from Methyloceanibacter sp., assembly GCF_050999895.1. Lineage (GTDB taxonomy): Bacteria > Pseudomonadota > Alphaproteobacteria > Rhizobiales > Methyloligellaceae > Methyloceanibacter. The sequence goes on from NZ_JBPCOU010000026.1 coordinate 60,645, forward strand.
GTCACAAGGAGATTGGCGTCTACCTCTTTAAGATGCATTTCATGCAACTATTCTGCTGAAAAGAGTTCACTACGCTCATGTTACGATTTCGCCTAGGGTTCTGGCAAGGTTTTCGGCACGCCCAGCCCGAAAACCTCAAGCGTTCGCGGCGCAAGGCGGGGGCGCTTCCTCATCTCAACCTTGCGGCGGTCCGAAGGTCCCGGCCAGAGGGCTGTCGCATTGTCTGACCTGGGCACTATTTTCGCCAACGCGCGCGGCATCATCGGCGTTCGCGACGCGACCGACGGCTACAAGCAGATCGGCGAATTTCCCTCTTACGGTCTTGAGCCGCACGACGTCGCGCTGCTGGGAGACGGCCGCACGCTCGTCATCGC
>NZ_JBPCOU010000002.1:0-25414 GCF_050999895.1 Methyloceanibacter sp.
CTCGTCGGCCCTGAGCACCGGCACCTTGCCGGCGGGAGAGTGGCGCAGGATCGCCGCCTTGCTCTCAGGCTGCCGCAGCCTGATGCAGATCTCGGTGAACGGGATGCCGCACTGCTTGAGCGCGAGCCAGGGCCTAAGGCTCCAGGAGGAGAAGGTCTTGTCCCCGATCACGAGGGTATAGGAAGGAGTGCCCATGCCGCGCCTCAAAGCATTGTCATTGCCGCACTCCCCTGCCATTAATGTCCGCGCTCATCAAGCTTCGTTCATCCTCGCCTCGATGCCAAAAATCAAAACGCTCCAGTCCGCGCGCCGCGTAGCGGCAGCTCTCCTCCCGCCGGAGGATGCACCCGACGCCGTTCCCATCTGGCTCATCGGCGGCAACGGCGACGCTGCGCTCAAGGACCTGACCGACGCGCAACGGCGCTGGGTCGAAGCGCGCGACTGGTCGCCGAAGCAAGGGTCTGTCCTTCTCCTTCCCGAGAGCGACGGCGGCATCGCGGCCGTACTTCTCGGCACCGGAAGCAATGGTGCGGTGAAAGCGCCGCTTCTGACGGGCGTGCTGCCGGGAACGCTGCCGGGCGCCACCTACCGCTTCGCCTCCAAGCTCGACGATCCAGAACTTGCGGTGCTCGGCTTCCTCGCCGGTCTTTATCGTTTCAGCCGCTACAAGGATGACGGGCAAGCAAAGCCGAAGCGTCTCGTCATGCCGGAGGGCCTCGACCGCGATCGAGTCCTGGCTCTGGCGGAAGCGCTCTATCTCGGCCGCGACCTCATCAACACGCCCGCCAACGATTTCGGCCCCGCGGAACTCGAAGCTGCCACGCGCGAGCTTGCCAATGAATATGGCGGCAGCATCAAGGTCACCGAAGGCTCAGGCCTGCTTGCCGATAACTTCCCGATGATCCACGCCGTGGGCCGCGCCAGCGACCGCGCCCCGCGCCTCATCGACCTGCATTGGGGCTCCGAGCATGCGCCGAAGGTGACGATCATCGGCAAGGGCATCTGCTTCGATACCGGCGGCCTCGACATCAAGCCGGCGAGCGCCATGCTCCAGATGAAGAAGGACATGGGCGGCGCGGCCGCGGCGCTGTCCTTCGCGCTTCTCGTCATGCGCGCGAAGCTGCCGGTTCGCTTGCGAGTTCTGATCCCCGCCGCCGACAATGCGATCGCCGGCAACGCCTTCCGTCCGGGCGATGTGCTACCGAGCCGGAACGGCATGACCGTGGAGATCGGCAACACCGACGCCGAAGGGCGTCTCGTGCTCGCCGACGCCATCAGCCTCGCCGACGAGGAGGCGCCGGATTACCTGATTACCATTGCCACGCTGACGGGCGCGGCGCGCGTCGCGCTCGGGCCCGACCTGCCGCCTCTTTTCAGCAATGACGACGCGTTGGCCGCGAGCCTGCTCGGTCACGGCGAGGCGGTCGGCGATCCTTTGTGGCGCATGCCGTTCTGGGCGCCTTATGACAAGAAGCTCGCAAGCTCCATCGCAGACGTGAACCACATCGCCGACGGCGCCTATGCCGGCTCTATCATGGCCGCTCTGTTTCTCAAGCGCTTCGTCTCCAAGGCGAAGCGTTTCGCGCATCTCGACATTTTCGGCTGGGTTCCGGCCGAGCAGCCCGGACGCCCGAAAGGCGGCGAGCCGTAGGCGGCGCGCGCCCTGTTCGCCTTCTTCCGCGAAGAGCTCGGGTCGTGATCAACGGCGTCCTTCCCGACCCCCGCCGCCACGCCTACCGCGACGACCTCGCCCACGACTCGCTCCGCCATCACGTCAAAGCCGCGCGCTACGTGAGCGGAGAGCGCCGCCAGGTCAAAGCGCCCGTGCTGCCGCTGCGCCGCGAGCCGCGCGGGGATTCGCGCCTGGAGAGCGAGGCGCTGCTCGGCGAGACCCTGACCTTGCTGGATGAGGAGGAAGGCTGGGCCTGGGTGCAACTCGAGCGGGACGGCTATGTCGGCTACATCCCCGGCGACGGCCTGACCGCCAACATCGCGCCGCCGACGCATCGCATCGCCGCGCTCAGGACCTATGTTTTCTCAAGGCCCGACGGCAAGTCGGTGCCGCTGTCCCTGCTGAGCCTCAACGCCGCCGTGACGGCAACCGGCGAGGAGGGCAAGTTTCTCAGCCTTCAAGGCGGCTTTGTCTTTGCCGGTCATGCCACCCCGATCGCCACCTTTTCCCCCGATCCTGTCGCGGTCGCGGAAGCCTTCCTGGGCGCGCCCTATCTCTGGGGCGGACGCACGAGCATCGGCCTCGATTGCTCGGGACTGGTGCAGCTCGCCGCCGAAGCGGCCGGCCTCAAATGTCCGCGCGACGCCGATATGCAGGCGCAAGAATATGGGCGCCCCGTCGATATACGGGACGCCCTTAAACTTCGTCGCGGCGATTTGGTGTTTTGGGAAGGTCATGTGGGCATCATGGTGAGCCCGACTGATCTTCTCCATGCCAACGCCTATCACATGGCGGTCGAGCGCGAACCGCTGGACCTCGCCAAGGCGCGCATCAAAGCGGCGCTTGGCAGCGACGTGACCGGCGTTCGCCGTCTTTCAAATTAGAGAACGTTGAGAAGATAGAGAAGAATGGTGATGGGATCGGAATCCCGACCAGCCAGAGAAGAATTCCGCGCATGGTTATGGTCCTGCCTGTTGATTGAAGCGCGGTTGGAACGCAGGCCCTGAAGGTTGGTTCCGGCGAGTTCGGGCTGCTACGTCGCGACGGCGGCACTGCCGACGGCCTCGAGCGCGAAGGCCGCGGCGAGCAGGGCCTTGGTGTAGTCCGTCTTGGGGTGCGCGAAGACCTCTTGCGCGGTCCCTTGCTCGACGACCTTGCCGTTCCGCATCACGATGATGGAATTGGCGAGCGCCCGCACGACTTTGAGATCGTGGCTTATGAAGACGTAAGCGAGCTTGTGCTTGCGCTGTAGCTCGCGCAGCAGGTCGACGATCTGCGCCTGCACCGAAACGTCGAGCGCCGAGGTTGGCTCGTCGAGGATCAGGAATTTCGGCTCCAGCACGAGCGCGCGGGCGATGGCGATGCGCTGGCGCTGGCCGCCTGAGAATTCGTGTGGATAACGGTCTTGCAAGGCTGGATCGAGCCCGACTTCGCGCAGCGCCTGCGAGACCCGGTTCCGCCGCTCCTCGCGCTTAAGCCCAGGCTGCTGGATCAGCAGGCCCTCCTCGATGATCTGGCTCACCGAAAGCCTGGGACTGAGCGAGCCGTAGGGATCCTGGAACACGATCTGCATGTCGCGCCGGAGCGGGCGCATCGCCTTGGAGTCGAGGCCATCGATGCGGCTGCCGAGATAGACGATCGGGCCTTCGCTGGAGATGAGGCGAAGCAGCGCGTGGCCGAGCGTGGTCTTGCCGGAGCCGGACTCGCCCACGACGCCGAGTGTCTGGCCCTCCTGCACCGCGAGATCGACACCGTCGACGGCCTTGATGTAACCGACGATCTGGCGCAGGAAACCGCGCCTGATTGGAAACCACACCTTCAAATCCTTGGTCTCCAGGATGACCGGCGCGTTCGCGTCGGCGGGGGGCGGCGAGCCCTTGGGCTCCGAGGCCAGCAGATGCTTGGTGTAGGGATGTTGCGGGTTCGAGAAGATATCGCGGGTCACGCCCCGCTCCACGATCTCCCCATTATTCATCACGCAGACGCGGTCCGCCATCTTGCGCACGATACCGAGATCGTGGGTGATGAGCAGCATCGCCATGTTGAACTCGTCCTTGAGCTTCAGAAGCAGGTCGAGGATCTGCGCCTGGATCGTCACGTCGAGTGCGGTGGTGGGCTCGTCGGCGATGAGCAGGTCCGGCTCGTTCGCGAGCGCCATGGCGATCATCACACGCTGGCGCTGGCCGCCGGACAGCTGATGCGGATAGGCGCTGAGCCGGCCCTTGGGATCGTCGATGCCAACCTTTTCCAGAAGATCGAGCACGCGGACGCGCGCCGCGCGGTCCGACATGCCGCGATGGATCTTTAGAATCTCCGCGATTTGCTGCTCGATCGTGTGCAGCGGATTGAGTGAGGTCATCGGCTCCTGGAAGATCATCGAGATCTGGTTGCCGCGAATGCGGCGGAGAGCCTCGGGCGGCAGCGCCAGCACATCCTCGCCCTTGAAGGAGATCGCGCCCGAGGGATGCGTCGCGGACGGGTAGGGGAGCAGGCGCAGGATCGAGAGCGCCGTCACGGTCTTGCCGGAACCGGACTCTCCCACGAGCGCCACGGTCTCGCCCTTCTTGATGTCGAAGGACACATGCCGCACGGCCTCGGTCACGTTGTCGCCGTTGCGGAACGTGACCGAGAGATCGTCGACCCGCACCAGTTCGCCGCCGTCACGCGGCGTCTTGGCCGGCGGTGTTTTGGACGGCGCAGTTTTCCGTGGGGCGGTCTTGCGTGGCGCAGACTTGCTCGCGGCCCTCTTGGTTGCTGCTGTCTTGGTCGCTGCAGTCTTGCGCGGCGTGGCTTTGGTCATGCTTTCGCCTGCTCGTCCGCGCATTCGCCGCGCTCGATTTCGACCGTGGCGTGATCGAGGCCGAAGCGGTCTTTCAGCCGCGCCTTGATGCCTTTTACGAGGAGGTCGGAGTCCTGCGTCTCCCGCATGCAGGCATGCAGCGTCACCATGCGCCGCGCCTGAGTGATCGACCACACATGCACATGGTGAACCTCTTTCAATCCCGGGACATTGGCGACAAGGTCGGGGCCGATGGCGCGCGTGTCCACCTCGGTCGGTGCGCCCTCCAGCAGGATGTGACCGGCGTCGGCGACGACTTGCCAGCCGCTCCGCACGATGATGGCGGCGACGACGAGGGAGAGCACTGGATCGATGGGCGTCCAACCGGTGGCGAGAATCACCGCTCCAGCGATCAATGCGGCGACGGAGCCGAGGAGATCGCCGAGCACATGGATCGCGGCGCCGCGCACATTCAGATTCTCGCGGTCCGCCCCTTGCAGCAGCCAGAACGCGCCGAGATTGACGGCAAGGCCGAGCGTGGCGACCACCACCATGATGCCGCCGGACACATGTGGCGTCGCGGACAGGCGCTCGATGGCCTCGTAGACGATCCAAGCCGCGATGGCGAAGAGAGCGATCCCGTTGGTGAACGCAACCAGCACCTGAAAGCGGTCGAAGCCGTAGGTGCGCCGCCAGTCCGCGGGACGCCGCGCTAGCCGGAAGGCGAACCACGCGAGCGCCAAGGAGGCAAAGTCGGTGAGCATGTGGCCGGCATCGGCCAACAGCGCGAGCGAGCCGGAGACGATACCGCCGGCGACCTCGGCGAACACGAAGGCCCCGGTGAGAAGCGCGGCATAGCCCATGCGGCGCTCATTGGCGTCGCTGCCGTGGGTACGGGCGTGGCCATGATCGTGCGAGTCGTGCATCACGACCTCGCCAGCGTCTTGCGCGGGTCGAGCGCATCACGCACCGCCTCGCCGATGAAGATGAGCAGGGACAGCATGAGCGCGATGACGAAGAAGGCGGTGAGCCCGAGCCACGGCGCTTGCAGATTGTCCTTGCCTTGCGCCAAGAGCTCGCCGATCGAAGTCGATCCCGGCGGCAGGCCGAAGCCGAGAAAGTCGAGCGACGTGAGCGTGGTGATCGAACCGTTGAGAATGAAGGGCATGAAGGTGAGCGTCGCCACCATCGCGTTCGGCAACAGATGCTTGAAGATGATCTTCATGTTGGAGAGGCCGAGCGCGCGGGCCGCGGTGACATATTCGAAGTTGCGCGCGCGCAGGAATTCGGCGCGTACCACGCCCACCAGCGCCACCCACGAGAACGCCAAGAGGATGCCGAGCAGAATCCAGAAATTGGGCTCGATCACGGCTGCGATGATGATGAGCAGATAGAGCTGCGGAACGCTGGTCCAGATTTCGATGAAGCGCTGGAACATGAGATCGGTCCAGCCGCCGAAATAGCCCTGGACGGCACCCGCGGTGACCCCGATCAGCGAGGAGAACAGCGTCAGCGTGAGCCCGAACAGGACCGACAGGCGGAAGCCGTAAATGATGCGCGCGACGACATCGCGGCCCTGATCGTCGGTGCCGAGCCAGTTCCATTCCAGCGTGTCGTTGCAGGGATGGAAGTCCCGTTCCACCGCGAGCTTGCAGTCCTCCGCGGTAAGCAGCCAGGTGGGCTTCGCCGGAAAGGGCATTGGCGGGTTCTTGTTCTGCGTATTGTAGGAAAAATGGATCGGCGGCCAGATCATCCAGCCGCCGCTGTCCTTGATCAGATCCTTGACGACGGGATCGCGATAATCCGCCTCGGTCTCGAAAATGCCGCCAAACGCCGTCTCCGGATAGGCATTGAAGATCGGCACATAATACTGGCCTTCATATTTCACCAGCAGCGGCTTGTCGTTGGCGATGAACTCCGAGAACAGGCTGAGTACGAACAGCGCAAGAAAGATCCAGAGCGACCAGTAGCCCCGCCGGTTGGCGCGGAAGATCTCCCAGCGCCGCCGCTGTAGGACCGATAGCCACGGCCGCTTGCGTGGAATGCCGCGCGCCGCGACTTCCTCGATGAGTGTGGTGTCGGTGGGCGCGTCCATCCCTAGACCTCGCGCGTCTCGAAATCGATGCGCGGATCGACCCAGGTATAGGTGAGGTCGGAGATCAGATTGATGACGAGGCCGAGCAGCGAGAAGATGTAGACGGTGGCGAACACGACGGGGTAGTCCCGGTTCATCACGGACTCAAAGCCGAGCAGCCCGAGCCCGTCGAGGGTGAAGATCGTCTCGATCAGGAGCGAGCCCGCGAAGAACGCGCCGATAAACGCGCCGGGAAAGCCTGCGATGATGATGAGCATGGCGTTGCGGAAGACATGGCCATAGAGCACCTGATGCTCGGTCAGCCCCTTAGCCTTCGCCGTCATCACATATTGCTTCTTGATCTCCTCTAGGAACGAATTCTTGGTGAGGAAGGTGATCGTGGCGAAGGCCGACAGCGACATCGCGATCAGCGGCAGCACCAAGTGCCAGAAATAATCGAGGATCTTCTCCGGCCAGGGCAGCGACGACCAGTTGTCGGAGGTGAGGCCGCGCAAGGGGAAGATCTGCATGAAAGACCCGCCGGCGAACAGCACGATCAGGAACACCGCGACGAGGAAGCCGGGAATCGCATACCCGATCACGATGACGCTGCTCGACCACACGTCGAACTCGGAGCCGTCGCGCACGGCCTTGCGGATGCCGAGCGGAATCGAGATCGCGTAGGAGATGAGCGTCATCCACAAGCCGAGCGAAATGGAGACCGGCATACGCTCAGCGACAAGCGACAGCACGCTCGTGTCGCGGAAATAGCTCTCGCCGAAATCGAAGCGGAGATAATTCCAGACCATAAGGCCGAAGCGCTCATAGGCCGGCTTGTCGAAGCCGAACTGCTTTTCCAGGGATTTGATGAATTCCGGGTCGAGGCCTTGCGCGCCGCGATATTTGGACGGGGAGGCGATGTCGCCCGGCACGCCCTGGCCCGCGCGGCCGGCGCCCGCCATGTCGCCGCCGCCGCCGCTGAACTTGGCCGTGGCCGCCACGTCGGTCCCGGTCAGCTGCGCGATGACGCGTTCCACCGGTCCGCCCGGCGCAAACTGCACCACGACGAACGTCACCAGCATGATGCCGAGCATGGTGGGGATGATCAGCAGCAGTCGGCGCAGGATATAGGCGGTCATTTCTTGCGGGCGGCTCGCTTCGCTCTGACGAACAGAAACACCACGATCACAAGGCCGAGCAGCGCGATCGCGAACACGACGCCGCGGATATGCGGCTTGCCGGTTTCGGTCTTGTCGGCAAATTCGGTTGCCGCGCTCAGGCTCGCTTTCGGCGGGGCCGCGGCGGTCTTGAGATTGGCGGCCTTTTCCTTGTCGAACCACCAGGTATCGAGGATGCCGCGGTCGAAGCGCGGCTTCGTCTCGGGCCTCGAGAACTTGTCCCAATAGGCGATATTGTGTGACGCCTTATACCAATGCGGCACCCAATAATGCTGCGCCCGCAGCACGCGGTCGAGCGCACGCGACGCGGTGGTGAGCTCGTCCCGGTTCTTGGCGGCGATGACGCGCTCGATCAGCGCATCCACCGCGGGATCTTCGATACCGGCGAGATTGAGGGAGCCGTCCATCTTCGCCGCGTCGGAGCCAAAATAGCTGCGCAGCTCCACGCCGGGCGTGTTGCGCATCGCATAACGCTGCGTCGTGACGTCGAAATCGAAGTCCTTCAATCGCTGCTGATACTGCGCGGGGTCGACCATGCGCATATGCGCATCGATGCCGAGCAGCTTCAGGTTCTTGAGATAAGGCGCGTTGACGCGCTCAAAGGTCGGCTCGAACATCAGAATCTCGACCTTGAGCGGTTCGCCCTTGTCATTCACGCGCCTGCCGTCCTTGACGGTCCAGCCGGCCGCGTCGAGCAGCTTGCCGGCCTCCTGGAGCAATTTGCGGTCTTGACCCGAGCCGTCGGTTTTTGGCGGCAGGTAGACGGCCTTCAGCGCGCCTTCCGGCACCGGCACGCCGAGGCCCTCCAGCAGTGTTCGCTCCGCAGCGGAGGGCTCACCCGCCGCCTTCATGGGAGAGTTCTCGAAGTAGCTCTCGGTGCGCTGATAGAGCCCGTAGAAAATGTTGCGGTTGGTCCAGTCGAAATCGAAAGCGAGATCGAGCGCCTGGCGCACGCGGGGGTCTTTCAGCCGCTCGCGCCGCGTATTGATGAAGAAGCCTTGCGTGCCCGACGGTGTCTCGTCGGGAAGCGTCTCCTTCTTCACCTTGCCGTCGCGGATGGCCCGGAAATCATATTCGTTGGACCACACCTTCGCGGTGAATTCTTCGCGCAGATCGTAGGCGCCGGCCTTGAACCCCTCCATGCCCGCCGTGCGGTCGCGGAAATATTCGTAAGTGACGGAGTCGAAATTCCAGCGCCCGCGATTAACGGGCAGGTCCTTGGCCCAATAATCCGGGTTCCGCCGGTAGACGATGCTGCGGCCTTGCGCGATCTTGTCGACAACATAGGGGCCGGATCCGAGCGGTGGGTCGAGCGTCGTCTCGTCGAAAGGCTTCGTGGCGTAATAGGTCTTTGAGAAGATCGGGAGCGCTGCGACCGTGAGCGGCAGGTCGCGCACGAGATCGCCCTTGAACGTGTAACGCACCGTGGCGGGGTCGATGGCTTCTGCCGTCACCACGTCTTGCAGCATCTGCCCAAAGAGCGGATGCCCTTTGGTCTTGAGCGCCTCGAAGGAATAGACGGCGTCCTCCGCCCTGACGGGACTGCCGTCGCTGAAGCGGGCTTCGGGGTGCAGGTAGAAGGTAACGCTCATGCCGTCGTCGGCGACCTCGCCGCTCTCGGCGACCAGGCCATAGACGGCGTCCGGCTCGTCGGCGGCAGGCACCATCAGCGAGTCGAACAGAACTTCGAGGCCCTGCGCCGCGTCGCCTTTCAGAATGTAGTTGTTGAGGCTGTTGAAGGTGGTGACGCCGCCCCAGCCGACGAGCGAGAAGGCGCCGCCTTTGGGGGCATCGGGATTGGCATAGGCGAAATTCTTGAAATCGGCGGGGTAGCGGAGGTCGCCGAAGGCCGAAAGCCCATGCTTGCGTTCTGCCGCGCTGCCTGGTGCCACCGCCACGGCGAGCACGAGGAGCAACAGGGCTCCAACGAAAAACCTTAGTGTTTCCGGGCGATCACGATGCATCGGCGCTATGACGGCTCCCGCAGGGTCTCGGCCTTGTGATACCACCAGACTTGCAAGAAGCCAGGGGTCAGGCCCGGCAAAGTCTCCGGCTGCCCATAACGATTCCAATAGGCGATCCGCACTTCCGGCGAAAACCATTGCGGCACCACGAAGTCGTTCCAGAGGAGAACGCGGTCCAACGCCCGGGTGGCGGCGACCAGTTCGTCCCTGTCCTTGGCGAAGATCACCCTATCGACGAGCTTGTCGATGGCAGGATCTTTGATGCCGATGAGATTGGTGCTGCCCTCGCGGCCGGCCGCCTCGCTGCCCCAATAGTCGCGCTGCTCGTTGCCGGGCGAATTCGACTGCGCAAAATTGCCGACCACGATGTCGTAATCGAAGCTGTTCAGCCGCCGCGTATATTGCGCGGTGTCCACGAGCCGGAGCGTGCCCTTGATGCCGAGCCGCTGAAGCGCCTGGAGATAAGGCTGCACGATGCGCTCGAACAGCGGCGAGACGATCAGAAACTCGACCGTCATCTGCTGCCCGGTCTTGGTGCTGACGAGCACGCCGTTTTTGATCTCGTAGCCGGCCTCCTTCAGCAGCTGCACCGCCTTGCGCAGATTGGCGCGATTATCGTCGGTCGTGCTGTTAATCGGATTGCGGTGCACGTCGGTGAAGACTTCCGGCGGCACCTGATCCTTCACCTCGTTCAGGATCGCAAGCTCCGCGCCTTGCGGCAGTTCGGCGGGCGCAGCGAGCTCGCTGTTCTGGAAATAGCTGCCGACCCGCTCATATTGGCCGTAGAACAAATTCTTGTTGGCCCACTCGAAATCGTAAGCGAGGTTGAACGCCTGCCGCACGCGGCGATCGGTGAATTGCGGACGCCGCACATTGAAGACGAAGGCCTGCATGGGCTGCGTGCGCTTGATCTCCACTTCCTGGCGCTTGATGCGGCCGTCTTTCACGGCGGCGAAATCGTAGGCCGTAGCCCAGCTCTTCGCGCTCGACTCCTGCCAATAGTCGAGATTGCCGGCCTTGAAGCTCTCGAACGCAACGGTCTGGTCGCGATAATATTCGAAGCGAATCTCGTCGTAGTTCCACTGCCCTTTGTTGACGGGCAGATCCTTGCCCCAATAATCCGTCACCCGCTCGAACGCGATGGAGCGGCCAGGCTTCACCTCCTCGATGCGGTAGGGACCTGAGCCGAGCGGGGGCTCGAGCGTCGTCGCCAAGGGATCGCGGGCGTTGCCGCTGGCGTCTTTGCCCGTCCAGTAATGTTTCGGCAGGATCGTGAGCTGACCCAAGATCATCGGCAGCTCGCGGTTGTTCTTCACGTCGAAGGTGAACGTCACCTCGTAGTCGCCCGTGACCTCCGCCTTGGTCACGTTCTTGTAATAGAGGCCGAGGCGCGGATTGGCCTCCTTGCTGATGCCGAGACTGTAGATCACGTCGTCAGGTGTGATGGGCGTGCCGTCGTGCCAGCGCGCTTCTTTGCGCAGCTTGAAGGTGACGGAGGAATAGTCCGCCGGATAGGACGCCGTTTCCGCGATCAACCCATACGATGTCGACGGCTCATCGATGCTGTCGCTCATCAGGGTCTCGTAGACGAGCCCGACCCCAGCCGCAGCCTCGCCCTTGTAGAGAATGGGGTTGAGGCTATCATAGCCGCCTATATCGGCGAGGCGCACGACACCGCCTTTGGGCGCATCAGGATTGACGTAGTTGAAATGGGTGAAATCGGCCTTGTATTTCGGCTCGCCGATTAGGGAGAGCGCATGGTGCTGAACCGGCGCGTCTTGGGCGAAAGCCGAGCCGGCGAGGACGCCGGCGAGGAGCAGGGGGATTGCAGAGCGAAGATAGGGCATGGGGGCCAAACGGGCTCCATCGGAAAGAGGGATGGCTACTGTTGGAACAGCCTCACGCTGCATTTGGGCCCGCCTCAAGGCATGCGCCCCTTGGTCCGCCTGGGTTTATCATGGGAACCGGCGCAGCCAAATGAATAATCGGTCATTTGAGCACGTGCGAGGGCCGGAAAGCGCCAAAAATGCGCGGTGGCCTGGCCAGCAAAAAAAGCAGCCCGCGTGGGCTGCCTTTGCTTGCGTCCTATGCCGAGCGGCTCCTGTTGGCCGTACCGCTCGCCCTGACGGGCCTAGAGGCCGCCCGGATAGACCGGCTGCGGCTGCGACGGGGAAGGGGGCTCGCCCATTGACGGTGCGGCGCCATCCGATGCGGCCGGCTCCTCAGACAGCGATTTCGTCGTGTCGGCGGCAGGAGGCGTCGCCTCGGCCGGCGGAGCACTCTCCGCGGCGGGAGGCGTGGCCTCGGCGGGAGGCGTGCTCTCCGCGGCCGGCGGCGCGGGCGGGAAAGCCGGTGCGGCGGGCTCCGGCGTGAGATCTTTCGGCGGTGACGGCGAGGCGTCAGGCGCCGGCGCAGGTGCAGCCGGCGTCTCGGCGGCGGGGGCTGCCTCGCCTTCCGCGGCTGGCGCGGGCGCGGGCGTGTTCGCAGCCGGTGCGGCACTCTTCTCCCCGCCGGCCTCAGGCAGAGGCGCCGGGCTGTCGCTGTTTTCGCGCAGATAGGCGATGATGTTTGCACGCTTCTTGTCATCCGCAACGCCCGGGAAAGCCATCATCGTGCCCGGCGCGAAGGCCTGCGGATTCTTGAGCCAAGGATCGAGATTCTCGTAGCTCCACACACCCTCATGCGCCTTCAGTGCAGGCGTGTAGTTGAAGCCCTCATGCCCCGCGATCGTATGGCCGATAACGCCGTACAGATTGGGACCGACCAGCGTCGCGCCGCCTTTCTCGAAGCTGTGGCACACCTTGCAAAGCGCAGCGTCTGCCTGGCCCTGCTTGGCATCGGCCGTGGCGATGAGCGCGAGGATCGGCGAGCCGGCGGCGGCCTCGCCTTTGCCCGCTTCCTTGCCGGCAGGCGCGCCGCCTTCAGGTGCGGCCGCGGCCGCGGGGGCCTCAGGCAGCGGCGGAGGGTTGTCGGTCTTGGTGCGAATGAACATCAAGAGGTCCGCGCGCTGCTTGATGTCGGGCAGGCCGGGGAACAGCGCCATCTTGGTGCCGGGCGCGAAGATGTTGGGGCTGTGCACCATCTCGTCGATGCTGAGATAGTCCCAGTTGCCTTCCTTGGCCTGGAGCGCCGCGGAATATTCGTAGCCTTCATGCGACGCGATATCGCGGCCGAGCACGCCATACAGGTTCGGGCCGATCATGTTCGGACCGCCTTTATCGAAGCCGTGACACACGGCGCATTTCTTGGAGACGTCGCCGCCGCGCGCGGCGTCGGCGGTGGCCAACGCTGCGATCAAGGCGGCTTCCTCGCCGCCCGCCGCGCCCTTGCCGTCTTCGCCTTCCTTCTTCTCCGTGCCTGCAACCTCGTAGCCGGGCTTCTCTGGCTCATGCTCTTCGAAGGCGATGTTGATCAACGTTCGCGTGCCGAAAAAGAGCAGCAGTGCGCCCAGCACGGCCATGGCAATTTGATTGTAGCGGTAGTACTTCATGGTCGACTTTTCCTCCCCCAGGCCAGGCTACTTGCTGTAGCTCTTGCTGCGCGGCGTGAGACTATAGAGGGTACCGGCCTGTTGCAACTTGAGCCTTTTGCCCTTTGTGCAAGTGTGGCGGTCCCATGTTTGCCGGTGCTAACAGAGCCTTATGTCAAGCTGTCTGATCGTCATCCCGGCCAGAATGAAGGCCACCCGCCTGCCGAATAAGCCGTTGGCGGATATCGGCGGCGAACCCATGATCGTGCATGTTTGGCGGCGCGCCGTTGCTGCCGATTGCGGACCCGTTGTGGTCGCAACCGACGACGAGGCGGTGCGCGACGTCATCGCGGTCGCGGGCGGCGAAGCCTTGATGACGCGGGCGGATCATGCCAGCGGCTCGGACCGGATTTTCGAGGCCGTGCGGCTGTTCGACCACGACCAGAGCGTCGAGACCGTGGTCAATGTGCAGGGCGATCTTCCCACGCTGGATCCCGCCCTTGTGCGAGCGTGCCTCGGCGCGCTCGCCGGCGCCGATATCGGCACCATCGCCGCGCAGATCACACGCGACGAGGAGCGCAGCAATCCGAATGTCGTGAAGGTCGTGGGCACGCCCCTTGCGGATCGTCCTGCCACGCTGCGTGCGCTGTATTTCACGCGCGCCACGGCGCCCTATGGCGATGGGCCGCTCTACCATCATATCGGCATCTACGCTTACACGCGCGCCGCTCTGCAGCGCTTTGTCTCGCTGCCGCCGTCGCCGCTCGAAACCCGCGAGAAGCTTGAGCAGCTTCGCGCTCTCGAGGACGGCATGCGCATTCACGTCGGTCTCGTTGACACCGTTCCCCTCGGTGTCGATACTCCGGACGACCTTGAGCGGGCGCGTGAGCTCCTGACATCCCGCCGCTGATTTCCGCCCGCAATCCGAAGACCATGCCCAAAACCCGCTCCAATAAAATCGCCTTCCAGGGCGAGCCCGGCGCCAACTCGCATCTCGCCTGCCGCGACGCCTATCCGGCGATGGAGGCCATGCCGTGCCCGACCTTCGAGGACGCGCTGGCTGCCGTGAAGGGCGGCGCGGGGCGGCTCGCCATGATCCCGATCGAGAACTCGGTGGCGGGCCGCGTCGCCGACATTCACCATCTGCTGCCGGATTCAGGCCTCTTCATCGTCGCTGAGCATTTCGAGCGTGTGCGCCATCAGCTCCTCACTCTGCCGGGCGTGAAGCTCGCCGCGCTCAAGACTGTGCACAGCCACACCATGGCGCTTGGCCAATGCCGCAAGATCATCCGCGAGCTGAAGCTGAAGCCGGTGTCCGAGGCCGACACCGCGGGTGCCGCGCGGGAGCTGCGCGAATCCGGTGACCAGACGGCCGCCGTGATCGCGTCCGCTTTGGCCGCCGAGGTCTACGGGCTCGAGATCGCGCGCGCGGATATCGAGGATGCCGAGCACAACACGACACGCTTCGTGATTCTCGCCGCGAAGGCTGTCGACGTACCCGCAGGCGACGGCCCGGTCATCACCACGTTCGTCTTCCGCGTGCGCAACGTGCCGGCCGCCCTGTACAAGGCGCTCGGCGGCTTTGCCACCAACGGCGTCAACATGACGAAGCTCGAATCCTATCAGCTCGAAGGCTCGTTCAACGCCACCATGTTCTATGCCGATATCGAGGGCCACCCCGACGAGCGCCGCGTGACGCTCGCCATGGAGGAGCTCGGCTTCTTCACGAGCGAGGTCCTGGTGCTTGGCACCTATCCCACGAGCCGTTTCCGCGCCGCTTTGAAGGCGGCGGATTGAGCGAGCGAAGGCGGGTTGCCAGTTTAGCCCCTGTCCCCGATATACTGCCTCGGGAGGTTGGCGGCAGGCGCGTGCCTCGCCAACCGGGTCAGATCCGGAAGGAAGCAGCCCTAACGAGCGCTTCGCGGGTTGTCTGTCCAGCCTCCCACCTCATCTTGCGTTATCGCATCCGTCGCGCGGCCATGCGCGGCATCGCCCGACCGCTGAAGCAGAGCCTTGGCGTGAAAGTTGGCTTCGATGGCTGAATCGGACAAAGGCAAGAAAAAAGCAGCCGAGGGCTCGGCCGCCGGCAAGGCGGAAGGCTCCTCTACGGCTGCCGCTGCCGCCTACACTGCGCTCGCACGCAAATACCGGCCGCAGAGTTTCGCCGAGCTGATCGGCCAGGACGCCATGGTGCAGACGCTGCGCAACACCTTCAGCTCCAACCACATCGCGCAGGCCTATATGCTGACCGGCGTCCGCGGCGTCGGCAAGACGACGACAGCGAGGCTGATCGCGCGCGCGCTCAATTACGAACAGGAGGGCAGCGACGCAGGGGCGACGCTCGATATGGCGAGCGAGGGCGTGCATTGCCGCGCCATCCTTGAGAGCCGTCATCTCGACGTGATCGAGATGGATGCGGCCTCCCACACGGGCATCGACGACGTGCGCGATCTCATCGACAGCGCGCACTACAAGCCCAATACCGCCCGCTACAAGGTCTACATCGTCGACGAAGTGCACATGCTGTCGAAGCAGGCCTTTAACGGTCTGCTGAAGACGCTCGAGGAACCGCCGCTGCATGTGAAGTTCATCTTCGCCACCACCGAAGTGCGCAAGGTTCCGGTCACGGTGCTGTCGCGCTGCCAGCGCTTCGACCTGCGCCGCATCGAAGTCGACGAGCTGACCGATCATCTCGCGCGTGTCGTGGCTGAGGAAGGCGCCTCCGCCGACCGCGCCGCGCTCACGCTGATCGCGCGTGCCGCCGAAGGCTCCGTGCGCGACGCGCTCTCGATCTTGGACCGCGCCATCGCCTTCGGCTCCGGCAAGCTTGAGGCAGGTGGCGTGCGCGGGCTGCTGGGTTTGGCGGACGCGAGCCGCATCTTCGACCTGCTCGAGACCGTGCTGTCGGGCGACACCGGCAAGGCGCTCGCCGAGCTTGCCTTCCTCAATCGCGACGGCGCGGAGCCCGGGCAGATCGTCACCGACCTGGCCGACGCCGTCCATGCCGTGACCCGCATCAAGGCCGCCGGCACCGGGGCCGTGGACCCCGCCGCGAGCGAGGCAGAGCGCAGCCGCGCGCTGGACCTCGCCGAGCGGCTGTCGATGCCGGTGCTTGCGCGCGCCTGGCAGATGCTAATCAAGGGCTATGACGAGGTGCGGTCGAGCCCCCGGCCGCTGGCGGCCGCCGACATGGTGCTGGTGCGCCTTGCCTACGCCGCCGACCTGCCGCCGCCTGGTGAGCTTGCGCGCGCGCTGCCAACCGATCGCGCACCCGAGACGAAATCCGTTGAGCGACAGGCGCCTCCGCAGCCGCCCAAGCGAGAGCCTGTGGCGATGGCACCCCCCATGCCGGAGCCGCCGCTTGCTGAGGCTCCGCCTTCCGGCCCCGAGGAAGGTGCGCCCTCTGCCGACCTCAATTCCTTCGACGATGTCGTGGCGCTGGCTGACCAGAAGCGCGATCTCAAGCTCAAAAACGCGCTGATGGAGCAGGTGCGCCTCGTCCATTTCAAGCCCGGCAATCTCGAGCTCAATCAGCTCCCGGCCGCGCCGCGCGACCTGACGCAGGAGTTGATGCGCAAGCTGAAGCTCTGGACCGGGCGGGTCTGGATTGTTGCCGTCAGCGACAAGGAGGGGCAGACGCCTCTTGGCGTGCAGCGCCGCGAGCGCGAGGCGCGCGAGCTGGAGGCGATCAAGCAGCACCCCGCCGTCAAGCAAGTGCTCCAGCATTTCCCCGATGCCCGCATCGCCGCCGTGCGGCCGAGCGCGCCGAAACCGGGGCTGGAGGATCAGGCGGGCGAACCGGACGAGTACACGGAGGACGGAACCAACCGATGAAAAACTTCACGCAGATGATGAAGCAGGCCCAGGAGTTGCAAGGCCGCATGGCCGAGATGCAGGCTGAGATGGAGAACACCCGCTGCGAGGGGCGCTCCGGTGCGGGCCTTGTCGTTGTCACGCTCAACGGCAAGGGCGATTTGATGGGCATCAAGATCGATCCGTCCCTCATCAAGCCGGACGAGGCAGAGATCCTGGAAGACCTCATCGTTGCCGCGCATAGCGACGCCAAGGACAAGCTCGAAGAGATGATGAAGCAAAAAATGAAGAGCCTCACCGGAGGCCTGCCGCTGCCGCCCGGGCTGAACCCGTTTTGATGCGCGAAGCTGTTTTCACCCATCAGGTCATGGCCGGGCTTGTCCCGGCCATCCACGTCTTTCTTTTTGTGCGGCCCAATCGAGGATGCCCGGATCAAGTCCGGGCATGACGAGGCGCGGACAAGCGCCATGTGCGCGGGAAGGCCTGCTAAAATGGCGCGGGTAGCGGCGGGACCCGAGATCGAACGTCTCATTCAGCTCCTGGCGCGCCTGCCGGGGCTTGGCCCTCGCTCGGCGCGGCGCGCGGCGCTGCATCTCGTCAAGAAGAAGGAACAGCTGCTGGGGCCGCTCGCCTCCGCTCTCGCCGAGACACGTGATACGATCGTCACCTGCGACAATTGCGGGAACATCGACACCATGTCGGCCTGCACGCTCTGCCGCGATCCCGCCCGCGACCGCTCGCTTATCTGCGTCGTCGAGGAGGTTGGCGATCTCTGGGCGCTGGAACGCGCCGCCGTCTTGAACGGGCTGTATCATGTGCTCGGCGGCACGCTGTCGCCGCTCGACGGTGTAGGCCCCGAGGACCTTTTCATCGCCAGGCTCGTCGAGCGCGCGGGAGCGCCGGAGGTCACCGAGATTCTTCTCGCCCTCAACGCCACGGTGGAGGGTCAGTCCACGGCGCACTACCTCACCGACCACCTGTCCGGCTGCAACGTCGTCGTGTCGCGTCTCGCCCACGGCGTGCCCATCGGCGGCGAACTCGATTATCTCGATGAAGGCACACTCGCCGCGGCCGTCAAGGCCCGCAAGGTGATGTGATGCAAAGCGGCGGGAGCGAGTGGCCGCGGAAGACGCGCGAGCTGCATAACCACCATTTCGATTCCACGGCCTGGAACGACTTTCCGTTCCGCGATGACGATATCGTCATCGCCACCTACGCGAAGTCCGGCACCACCTGGGTGCAGCAGATCGTGAGCCAGCTCATCTTCGACGGCGCCGAAGATCTGCCCGTTTCCGACATGTCGCCCTGGCTCGACCTTCGCGTGCCGCCGAAAGAGGTGAAGCTTGCGGCGCTCGAAGCGCAGACCCATCGCCGCTTCATCAAGACGCATCTTCCCGTCGATGCGCTCGTCTTCTCGCCACGCGCGAAATACTTCTATGTCGGCCGCGACGGCCGCGACGTGCTGTGGAGCCTCTACAATCACCACGTGAACGCCAACGAAACCTGGTACCGCGCGCTGAACGACACGCCCGGCCGCGTCGGCCCGCCCATCGAGAAACCCAACCCCGACATTCGCGCCTATTTCCACGAATGGCTGGAGGGCGATGGCTATCCCTTCTGGTCCTTCTTCGAGCATGTCGGGAGCTGGTGGGAAATCCGGGACCTGCCGAACGTGATGCTTCTCAATTTCGCCGAGCTGAAGCGCGATCCCGAAGGCGCCATCCGCAAGATCGCGGCCTTTCTCGACATTCCTATCGACGCGCGGAGCCTGCCTCGGATTCTGGAGCACTGCTCGTTCGACTACATGAAGACGCGCGCGCCGAAGACCGTGCCCAATCAAGGCGCGTTGTGGCAGGGCGGCGCCGGCACTTTCATCAACAAGGGCGTGAACGGCCGCTGGCGGGATGTGCTGAGCAAGAACGAGAGCACACGCTACGAGAAAATCGCGCGCCGCGAGCTCGGCGATGCCTGCGCCAATTGGCTTGCGGGGAGTTAGATCGGCAGGATTTGCCGGAGCATCCGCATCATCACGGCATGGCGATGGCGAATGTCCCGCTCCGTCCACGTCTCATAACGGGCGAGCGTGCCTGTGAGGGGGAACATGCTGACATTGGAAAGCGCGAAAATGATCTGCTTCTTCTGCGCAAAGTCGTTGTTCCGGGCCGACGTGTTCATCTTGCCCGTGAGCAGCGCATAATTGCCTAGGAGTTCGCAGAGCGCCTTTCGGCTTCCCGCATTCGGATAAGTTTCAAGCCATAGGCTCCTCCCGTTCGGCTTCTGCGGCAAGACGTGCTCGATCGTAGCGTCATCCGGAAAATGCGGAGGAAGACCGGGGTGCAGAATGAGCGTATTCAGCCTGAGCAAAAGGTGGCGCAAGAATTTCTTGCGCGCAGAAATTGGTCCCTCGAGCAGCTCCCGCAATTTGGCGGTTTCGGCGTTGGTCAGAAAAAGCGCGCCGCGCGTCATGGTGGCAGCGCCGGTCAGAAGCACGTTCAGACGAGGATACAAGTATGAGTTGTGCGAAGATAATATGCCCGCCCTGCGGGCTGGCTAAGGCCCCAAAACTCCGCCGTCGTAGTCGTCGATGAGCTGCTGCATGGAGCGGCCGATCTGCGCGCGGCAGTCGGCGGTGAGGTCCGCGCGGGCAAAGACATCGGCGAGCACGTCTTGCTCCATCTCGCCGCCTATCCACACCCCGACCAATCCGCCGATCACCAAAGCGGCCACCACGCCCAAAATCCACACAAGATTTCTCGATGAAGTCATGAGGAGTCCTCCTCCCGTTGCTCGCGGCGGTCGATGGCGGCGAAGTCGCCGCGTTGTTGCAGAACCCAAAGCAGCAGCAGTCCGGGCAAGGCGGCAAAGGCGGTGAGGGCGAAGAACCAGATCCAGCCGGTACTCTCGGCGACGAAGCCCGACATCGCCGACAGCGTCGTGCGCCCGACGGCCGCCAAAGCCGTGAGCAGCGCGAATTGCGTGGCGGTATGCGCGGGGCTGGTGCAGAGCGCCGAGAGATAGGCGACGAACACGACCGTCCCGATCGCACCGGTAAAATTCTCGATGGAGATCGTGGCGGCAAGGGCAGCGTGATTGACGCCCATCCAAGCCTGCCAGGAAAAGGCGAGATTGGAGAACATCTGTAGCAGCCCCGCGATGAGGAGCGCGCCGGCCAGCGGCATCGCGCGCGCGATGATGCCGCCCGCGAGCCCGCCGAGCAGCGCCGCGATCAGTCCCACGCCTTTGACGATGGCTGCGTAGCTCGCTTTGTCGAAGCCGATCGCGAGCACGAAGGGCCCCGTCATCACGCCTGCGAAGGTGTCGCAGAGCTTGTAGGCGATGACGAAGAGGAGGATGAGCAGCGCGTCGCGTTTGGTGAGGAAATCGGCGAAGGCGTCGTAGGCTGTCCGGCCGAAGCGCGCGAGCGCGTTGCCTTGGCGCTCGCCGAGCGCTTCAGCCTCGGCCTCGCGCTCCTTCTCGCGCGGCTCTTCTGCGGCGAGCGCGGCGGCCATGCCGACGAGCACCAGCGCCGCCATCGCCGCGTAGCCGTAGAACCAGACGATGTCGCGATCGACGCCGATCACCTCGAGATAGGCGACGAGCGCCACCGCGCCGGCCGTGGAGGCGAGCATCCCGATGCGATAGGCGGCGACGAAATAGGCCATGCCGGCTGCCTGCTGGTCGGTCTTGAGATATTCCACGCGGAATGCGTCGATGACGATGTCTTGCGTGGCCGAGGCCGCCGCCACGATCAGGGCGGCGCCCGCGATCATCAGCGGCGCCTTCAGCGGATCCTGGGCGCCGAGCAGCAGGATCGCGACCATGAGCAGAAGCTGGGAGAACACGAGCCAGCCGCGGCGGTGGCCGAGCGCGCGGCTGAGCAACGGCACCTTGAAGGCGTCTACGATCGGCGCCCAGAGGAACTTGATGGTGTAGGGCAGCCCGACCAGCGCGTAGAGCCCGATCGTGCCGAGATCGACGCCGACATCCTTCATCCACAGCAGCAGTGTGGAGCCCGAAAGCGCAAGCGGCAGCCCGGAGGAGAAGCCGAGCACGAGGATGGTGAGGACGCGGCGGTCGAAGAAAACGGCGGCGGCCCGCAAAAAGCGAGCCCCCAAACTTACCCGCTCGCGTCCCTCGGTCACGGCCATCGCGACGCTACATAGCAGCCCCGCGTGATGGCGTCAGGCGGAAACGGATAGGCTCATGCGCGTTGTGCCTCGAAAACAAAGGAGCAAAGCCATGGTCATGCGCGTGGTCGGGTGATCATCTCGTCATAAGGGTCGGCGATTACGAAACATCCAAAGCCTTTTACGACAGGCTGTTCCGCTTTCTCGGCTTCAAGGTGCTGGACGAATATGCCGGCGCCAAGGGCTGGACCACGGCAAGACGCGCTTCTGGATCGTCCCGGCGGATGCGACAGGCAAGGAGCATCCCTATCGCATCGGGATATCGGCTTTCACCATTATGCGTTCGAGCTGCGCAACCGGAAGGACGTCGACGGCTTGCAGGCGTTCCTACATCAGGAGGGCGTCACCATCGTCGACCCTGCCGACGAGTATTACGACGACTATTACGTTGTGTTCTTCCTCGACCCCGACGGCCTCAAGCTCGAAGGCATGAAATATGGCGAGCTAAAAGCGAAAGCCGCGCGCAAACGGGCGGCCGCCAAAAAGACAGAGGCGGCGAAGAAAACCTCAGTCAAGAAAGGCGCGAAGAAGAGCGCGGCGGCAAAGACCGCGCGCGGCAGACGCGCCCGCTTCTTCTAGGAGCCGCTTTTCGCAGTGTCGGGCGCGGTCTTCGGAGACTTGACGGCGCCGTGGTCTGTCCGCCGCAGCACTTCGAGAATGACC
Source organism: Methyloceanibacter sp. (assembly GCF_050999895.1). Taxonomy (GTDB): domain Bacteria; phylum Pseudomonadota; class Alphaproteobacteria; order Rhizobiales; family Methyloligellaceae; genus Methyloceanibacter. The sequence continues at coordinate 21,800 of NZ_JBPCOU010000002.1, forward strand.
GCCGTCGACCAGCCGATGAGCATGATGCCGTTCAACGCCGTCAGCGGCCCGAGCATCTGCCAGCGTTCCACGGGCAGCACGTCGCCATAGCCGAGCGTCGTGTAATTGCCGAAGGCGAAATAGACGAGATCGGTCCCCGGCGCCGCTGCCTCCGCCAAGCCGTAGGTAAAAGCCCACAGAATGACCTCGACGTAATGACCGGCAACGAGAAGGGTCCCGGTCGCGACGATGACGACGGTGCGCTGCACGAGATCGTAGATGAACGAGCCCTGCGCCACCGAGAGCCGCTGCACGGTCCGGACCACGATCGCCATCAGCAGGGCATGAATGATGAGATTGACCATGCTTGTTGCGCCGCCGACCAGCCTTGCTTCCCACATGCGGGCCTCACTCGCCCGCGAGCAGGTCCGGCTGGCGGAAGCCGCCATTGCGCTGGCGCTCGCCCGCGCTGGGGCGGGGCGGGGCTTGCGCCGCCGCCGGCGCGTCGTGGCCGTTGCGTGGGCTAGGCGCGATCTGCTCGGGCTCCGCGCCGAAATCCAAAGTCTCGATCCTGCGCCCGCGCGACGCGACGCGGTCCGATGAGGTGAGGATCTTCTCGATGTCGGTATTGGCCTGGCCGAAATGGCGCTGCAGGTCGAGCACGCGGTCGCGCAAGCGCCCGACATCTTCCATCAAGGTCACCACCTCGCGCTGGATGAGATGCGCCTGCTCGCGCATCTTCACGTCCTTCAGGATCGCTTGCATGGTCTGCACCGCGAGCATCAGCATGTTCGGCGCGCAGATCACGATGCGCGAACGATGTGCCTTCTGCACGACGTCGCTGAAATGCTCGCAGAGATCGGCATAGATCGCCTCCGACGGCACGAACAGGATCGCGGTGTCCTGCGTTTCGCCGGTGATGAAGTAACGCTCCGCCATTGCATCGATGTGGCGGACGACGTCGATCCGCACGCGCTTCGACGCTTCCTTCTTCTCCTCGTCGCGCCGCGCGATGCGAAACGCCTCGAAGCCTTCCAGCGGAAATTTGGCGTCGATGACGATGCTGCCCGCATTGTTCGGCATATGCAGCACGCAGTCCGGGCGCTTGCCGTTGGAGAGCGTCGCCTGGAAGGTGTAGCTGCCTTTCGGCAGCCCATCCTGAATGATGGCCTCCATGCGGATCTGGCCGAAGGCGCCGCGCGACTGCTTGTTGGCGAGGATCTCTTTCAGCGACACCATGTTGCTGGAGAGGTCGGTCAGGTTCTTCTGCGCCGTGTCGATCACCGCGAGCCGCTCGTTGAGCTTGGCGATGGAGTCTGTGGTCTTGCGCGAGGTCTCGGTCAGGTCGGAGCCGACGCGATGCGTCATGCGGTCGAGCCGCTCGTTGACGGCGCGGGCGAGGTCGCCATGGCGCGAGATGCTGATCTCGGCCAGTGTCTGGAGCCGCCCCTTCAGCTCGGCAAGATGCGCGTCCTGCGCGCCGGCCTCCTGCTTCCGCCGGCTCATATGCACGAAGAGCGCGATCACGAGCACGCAGAGGACAAGGGTGACGATGGCCGCGAGCGCGAGAAAAAGCACCGCCGGCTCGAGCGTGATCGACCCTACATCTATGGGCTGAAAGTCCATGGCCCCTTAGCTATAGCCCGATTCGGCCGGCTCCGAGACCAAAACAGGAACGCTTGACCCTTGCCGCTCCCTCTTCTTGGAACCTCTTGATAGGGCCGGAGCCCGTGTTGCCCTTCGGCGGGTGCTCCGCGGCTTTTCATCTGTGAAAGCAGCGTTACAGCACGTTGACCGCCGCGCGGCGCACACTTATGTCAGCCTCAAATGGCGATTCTTCCTATTCTCACCATCCCCGAGCCGATCCTGCGCAGGCAAGCCGCGCCCGTCGAGCGCGTGGACGAGCCCTTGCGCCGGCTTATAGATGACATGCTCGCCACCATGTACGACGCCCCAGGCGTTGGCCTCGCCGCGCCGCAGATCGGCATCTCGCGCCGTCTCATCGTCATGGATCCGACCAAGGACGAGGACGAGAAGGCGCCGCTCGTCATGGTGAACCCGAAACTGCTGGAGCGCTCCGATGAGCTCCGCCTGCACGAGGAGGGCTGCCTCTCCATTCCCGACTTCACCGCCGAGATCGAACGACCGGCGCGCGTGCGCATCGCCTTCATTGACAAAGAAGGCAAGGCGCAAGAGACCGAGCTCGAAGGCATCTGGGCGACCGTCGTGCAGCACGAGATCGATCACCTCGAAGGCCTGCTCTTCATCGACTATCTGTCGCGGCTGAAGCGCGACATGGTGGTGAAGAAATTCACCAAGGCAAAGCGCACCGAGAAGGCGCTCTAGCCCTCTTGTGTACGGTCTTGCGCTCCATGCAGCACGGCGAGAACCACAATCTCGTGCCGCACGGCGTCAAATCGATAGATGATAATGTAGGGATACTCGATTGGCTCGCGTGTGTCGGCGACAAGACCTGGACGTCCCATTTGGACGAGAGCGTCGATCTCCAAGAATGAAATCCGGTCACGGATTCGCGCGACCATTGCGGCCGTGGCTGATGAATCGTCCTTCGCGATCCATCGAAAGTTACGATCGAGGTCCTCCACCGCCGCGGCGTGAAGAACAACCTTCAGACACCGTAGCGCTGGCGCAGCCGCGTGTTGAACTCGGCGAGTGTAAGCGTTTGCGGCTCGCTTTCGGCAAGCCGTCGGCGCACCTCTTTGGCTTGCTCCTCGTTGAGCGTCAGCGCGCTCATGTCCTGAGCCTCCATCAGTCGTGCGACTTCAGCGAGGTCCGTCTGGCGCTCGGACGGCCAAGTCAGGAAGCGGTCGAGGATTTGCTTTACTGTGCTTTCGTCATTTGCGCATTTTACCAGTTCACCGGCTGTAAGCCATGGGCTAATCAGCGTGCAGCCGACCCTCAAGCAGGGAGTAACGCCATGGGGCTCCTCATCGCCTCCATCGCGCTCGAAGTCGCCGTCGCCATCGTGGCTTGCCTCGCCGCTGTGAAGGGGCGACCCTATCTCTTCGGCCTCGCCTTCACCTTCGGCGTCTATGTCCTCTATGACCTCGGCCGCCTATTGGGCCATAATGTGGAGAAGGGCATCCTGTCGGTCCTCTTTCTCGCCGCCAGTGCGATGGGGTCTCTATCGCCATAAGGCGTAATTGCCCCTTTACCCGTCGCGGTGACATAAGAGGCCCATGACCTCCATGCGCCTGATCTTCATGGGCACGCCCGATTTCGCCGTGCCGACACTGTCCGCGCTGTTAGGAGCGGGGCACGAGATCGTCGCCGTCTATACCCAGCCGCCGCGCGCAGCCGGGCGGGGCATGAATTTGCGCAAGTCCCCAGTGCAGCTTGCGGCCGAGGCGGCGGGGCTGCCGGTCTTGAGCCCGGAGATCCTGAAATCCGTTGAAGAGCAAAGCCGCTTCGCAGCACTAAAAGCCGATATTGCGGTCGTGGTGGCCTATGGCCTCTTGCTGCCGAAGCCAATCCTCGATGCCCCGCGCCATGGCTGCTTCAATCTCCATGCGTCCCACTTGCCGCGCTGGGGGGGGGGGGGGAAAACGCAACGCGCCACCACGAAAAGGGAAACAAAGAAAAGCACCACCACCACACAAACAAACGAAAGACCCA
>NZ_JBPCOU010000060.1:0-4516 GCF_050999895.1 Methyloceanibacter sp.
CCTTGGACACCAGGACGGGATGTCTGGCTGCACGAGGAGACCGCGAAAGTCGGCACCGACTGCGTGCCGGAAGAGATGGGCGCGGAAGATCCCCTCTTCATCCTCTATACCTCCGGCTCGACCGGCCAGCCGAAGGGCGTGCTGCACACCTCTGGCGGCTATCTCCTCTTGGCAGCGCTCACGCATCATTATGTCTTCGACTATCACGAAGACGACATTTACTGGTGCACTGCCGATGTCGGCTGGGTGACCGGTCACTCTTATATTGTGTACGGCCCGCTCGCGAACGGCGCCACGACGCTCATGTTCGAAGGCGTGCCGAACCATCCCGACGCGTCGCGGCTCTGGCAGGTGGTCGACAAGCACAAGGTCGACATTTTTTACACCGCGCCGACGGCCATCAGAGCGCTGATGGGCGCGGGCGACGACTTTGTGAAGCGCACCAGCCGCAAGTCACTGAAGCTGCTCGGCAGCGTGGGCGAGCCAATCAACCCGGAGGCATGGGAGTGGTACTATCACGTGGTCGGCGAGAAGCGTTGCCCCATCGTCGACACGTGGTGGCAGACGGAGACCGGCGGGATTCTCATCACGCCGCTCCCCGGCGCGACGAAGCTGAAACCCGGATCCGCGACACTGCCGTTCTTCGGCGTGCAGCCCGCCATCGTCGACAATGAAGGCAACATGCTCGAGGGCGAGGCCAGTGGCAATCTCGTGCTGCTCGACGCCTGGCCCGGCATGATGCGCACCGTCTACGGCGACCATCAGCGCTTCGTCGACACGTATTTCTCAGCCTATAAGGGCACGTATTTCACGGGCGACGGCTGCCGCCGCGACGAGGACGGCTATTACTGGATCACGGGACGCGTCGACGACGTCATCAATGTCGCCGGCCACCGCATGGGTACGGCAGAAGTCGAATCCGCGCTCGTGGCACACCCGAAAATCTCGGAGGCGGCCGTTGTGGGCTATCCCCACGACATCAAGGGCCAAGGCATCTATTGCTACGTCACGCTGATGAACGGCGAGACCTGGTCCGATGCGCTGAAGGTTGAGCTGCGCGACTGGGTGCGGAAGGAAATCGGTCCGATCGCCTCCCCCGATCTCATTCAGTATGCGCCGGGCCTACCTAAGACGCGCTCGGGCAAGATCATGCGGCGCATCTTGCGCAAGATCGCCGAGGACGATTTCACCAATCTCGGCGATACCTCAACGCTTGCCGATCCTGGCGTCGTCGACGATCTGGTGCAGAACAGGCAGAACCGGCAGACCGCCTAGGCCCCCCGCACCTAACAGGAGAAGCCGCATGAGCTGGCCGAAGCGCATTTTGATCGGGCTTGGTCTCGGCGTCGGGCTCCTGATCGTCCTCGTTCTGGTCATTTCCTCCTGGGCGCCCGGCGGCCCGGCATCGCAGGCAGTCGCGATGACCGTGGGCGACCGCACCCTGACCGTTGCCGGTCACTATAAGGAGATGCGGCAGGAATCGCTGCCCGGGGGGCTCAGGGTCATCGTCGACAAGCACCAGATCACGGTGGAGAACAGCCAACTGACCACTGACGGCAAGGTGCAGGTCCTTGAGCCGGGACAGGACGTCGTGGCGTGGGTGCACGAGGACGGACGGCTCGAGATCAAATTCGTTCGCGCCGACGCGGCGAGTCCGAGCCCGCCGGCCGAATAGGGCATCTAGCGGCCCGCGAGGATACGCGTGATGCGCGCGAGCAGGCCGTTCCAGGCGCCCCGCGCTTCCTTCGTGAAGGCACCTTCCAGCGACTGGTCCAAAGTCCAGATCATCGCCTCGGCCATGGTCGCATATTGACCGGCGCGGACACCATATTGGCGGCTCTGCACGCCGATCAGCTTCAGAGTCGGTTTCAACTCGTCCTGGCGATCAAGAGATATGATGACCAGCTTCATCGCGGCGGTGAATTTCCGCGTGCGATCCTTGGCGGGGCCCGTGAAAACGCTGCGGAAGGACGGGTCGAGATCGAAAAGCTTGAGGAAATAAAGAGCCGCGACCAAGTCCAAAGCGGGCTCGACCTGGACGAATGTCGCCCGGATCAGGTGCTTCTGCTTTTCCGAAAGCGGGGCCTCGACCTGGAGAAACTTGCGGGAGCGGGATGGCTTCGCCGGCGAACGGGTGCCTTCGGGCTCGGCCTTTCGGACTGCGACAGACATGACACTCACTCCGCGACAAGGGTTGGCTTTGGTGAGAATGCGCACCAAGCCCTTGACGGACCGTTAAGGTAAGCGGGCGGGAAACCAATAATCATCGGCAGTGTGCGTTTCCCTTCGGGTCTCAATTACCTGACAGCCTTCCAAGCCTTGTCGCGGGGACGCTGGTCCCCACATATTGAGCGGTTTCCCGCACCGGCCCAGTGCCCGGTGTCTCTCTTGGAGGTTCAAGACGTGAGCTATTTCCGTACCGCCATTCTTCTCGCCGCCATGACGGCGCTCTTCATGGGCGTCGGCTTTCTGATTGGCGGCCAGAGTGGCATGGTCATCGCCCTTGTCGTGGCGGGGGCGATGAACCTGTTCGCCTACTGGAACTCCGACAAGATGGTGCTTTCCATGTATGGCGCGCGCCCGGTCGATGCGCGCACGGCGCCAGAGCTTTACGACCTTGTGAGCCAGCTTGCGGCGGCAGCGGGTCTCCCGATGCCCAAGGTCTACATCATGGAAAATCCCCAACCGAACGCCTTCGCTACCGGCCGGAATCCGCAGAACGCTGCGGTTGCAGTGACGACAGGTCTCATGCAGACAGTAAGCAAAGAGGAACTGGCCGGAGTCATTGCCCATGAGCTCGGCCACATCAAGAATCACGACACCCTCCTGATGACGATCACTGCCACCATCGCCGGCGCGATCTCCATGCTCGCCAATTTCGGCATGTTTTTCGGCGGCCGCGACAACAACAACGGAGCGGGCATCTTTGGCACTCTGGCTCTCGTGATCCTGGCGCCCCTGGCAGCCGCCCTGGTGCAGATGGGCATCAGCCGCACCCGCGAATACGAGGCGGACCGGCTCGGCGCCGAGATCAGCGGGCGCCCGCTGTGGCTCGCCTCGGCGTTGCAGAAGATCGCTCGCGCCGCCGAGCGCATTCCGAATATGCCGGCGGAGCAAAATCCCGCCTCTGCGCATCTTTTCATCGTCAATCCGCTGTCCGGCGCGCGCATGGACAATCTTTTCTCGACGCATCCCAACGTCCAAAACCGCGTGGCGCGGCTGAATGAGCTTGCACAGCAGTTCGGCGCGGGCGACACAGGAGCCCGGATCGCCGCGCCTTCCAGCCCGGCGGGGCCGTGGTCCGAGCCCGAGCGCCGCGTCGCTGGCCGGCGCGGGCCGTGGGGCTGATCCCATTCTAGCAAGAAAGCACGTGCATGACGGAATCCGGCGAGCGGGTGAACGCGCGCGAGCAGGCCGCGCAGCTTGGGCTGCCGGCGCGGCGCGCGGCCGTCGCGGTGCTATCGGCTGTCATCGCGAAGAAGCAACCGCTCGACGATATTCTCGGCCGATCCATCGCCAAGGGGTGGATGCTGGACCTGCCGGCGCGGGACCGTGCGTTCACCAGGGCAATCGTGGCCACGTCGCTCCGCCGCCGCGGCGAGATCGACATCGTGCTGGCACGCTTTCTCGAGCGCGGCATGCCCGCGAAATCCGGCTCGCTCTATGAAATCCTACTGTCGGCAGCGGCGCAGCTCATCTTTTTGACGGCGCCCCCGCATGCGGTGATCGACCTCGCCGTCCGCTTGGCGCAGCAAGATCCGCGGGCCAAGCGCTTCGATAAGCTTGCAAACGCTGTCCTCCGGAAGGTGGCGACCGAAGGCGAGGCCATCGTCGCAAAGCTCGACGCGCCGCGCGTCAACACGCCGGATTGGCTGTGGGCGCGCTGGGTCTCCTATTGGGGCGAAACCCGCGCGCGCGACATCGCCGCGATCCATTTGGTCGAGCCGCCGCTCGATCTCACCGTGAAGAGCGATCCGGAAACGTGGGCTGAGACGCTGTCGGGCCGCGTGTTGCCCAATGGCAGCGTGCGCCTCCAGCCCAAGGGCCGGATCGAGGCGCTCCCCGGCTATGACGAAGGGGCGTGGTGGGTGCAGGACGTCGCCGCGTCGCTGCCGGCCCGTCTCCTCGGCGACGTCGCCGGACAGCGTGTGGCCGATCTTTGCGCCGCACCCGGTGGCAAGACGGCACAGCTTGCTCTTGCCGGCGCGTCGGTCGTGGCCGTCGACATCTCGCCGCACCGGCTCGCACAGGTCGAGCAGAACCTCACACGCCTCGGGCTGAGCGCCGAGACTGTCGCTGCAAACGCCACGGCGTGGCAGCCGGAGGGATGCTTCGATGCCGTTCTTCTTGATGCGCCGTGCTCCTCCACGGGCACCATCCGCCGCCATCCCGACATTCCTTATCTCAAATCCGCGAAAGATATCGAGGGGCTGGCCATGCTCCAGGCTCGCCTTCTGGATAATGCTGCATCCTTGCTGAAGCCGGGCGGGAGGCTGGTCTATTCGACCTGCTCACT
>NZ_JBPCOU010000097.1:0-5979 GCF_050999895.1 Methyloceanibacter sp.
GGCGCGCGGGGAAATTATCAGTCGACCCATCGTCCTTCCATAACGATTGTGCGAAATTGTAGCAATTGCACCGATCCCGAGATTAACTTGCAATGAACCATGACGCCGCTTTGGCGTTAGCCGCAACAGATGGTGAGATCAGGCGAGAGTTATGGCGACCTATAATGCTGAAACAAAAGAGACCGTTTTACTTCGCACAGCGACCGCCCTCGTTGCGGGAGCGCTGCTGATGTTCGCAAGCATGACGGTCATCGCCGAAGAGCGGACCGTCCAAAGCAAAGCCGGACCCCTCAAGGTCGAGACGCTTGCCGATGGCCTCGATAGCCCCTGGGGTATGGCGTTCTTGCCGGACGGGCGCATGCTCGTCACCGAGAAGGTGGGCACGCTGCGAATCGTGGACAAGGACGGCGCGGTCTCCGATCCCATCAAGGGCGTCCCTAAGGTCGTCGCCGCCGGCCAGGGCGGACTCCTCGACGTCGCTCTGGATCCGGATTTCGCGACGAACGGTCTCGTCTTTGTCTCTTATTCCGAGCCGGGCGACGGCGGTGCCGGCACGGCCGTGGCGCGCGGCAAGCTCACCGATATGACGCTCGAGGATGTGAAGGTTATCTTCCGTCAGAAGCAGAAAGTTGACGGCGGCAATCATTTCGGATCGCGCCTCGTCTTCGCGCCCGACGGCAAGCTTTTCGTCACGCTCGGCGAGCGCTTCAAGTTCGATCCCGTACAGGATCTCAAATCGCATCTCGGCAAGGTCGTGCGCATCAATCCGGACGGATCGGTGCCGGACGACAATCCCTTCGTCGGCAAGGACGACGCGCTGCCCGAGATCTGGTCCTATGGGCACCGCAACGTGCAAGGCGGCGCGATCAATCCGAAGACCGGCAAATTGTGGACGATCGAGTTCGGCCCGAAGGGCGGCGACGAGCTCAACATTCCCGAGCCCGGTAAGAATTACGGTTGGCCCGTGGTGAGCTGGGGCACGCATTATGACGGCGAAGACATCCCCGACCCGCCGACCCATCCGGAATTCACCGACGCGATCTATCACTGGAACCCGGTGATCTCGCCGTCGGGCATGACTTTCTATACGGGCGATGTGTTCCCGGACTGGCGGGGCAATATTCTGATCGCCGGGCTGTCTTCAGCCGCGATCGTGCGCCTCACCCTCGACGGCGATAAAGTCGCGAGCGAGGACCGCATCGCGATGGGAAGCCGCATTCGCGATGTGGCGCAAGGGCCCGACGGCGCGGTGTACGCCCTCACCGACGGAGGCGACGGCAAGCTCCTGCGGCTTACACCCGGGAAATAGGCGTGTTCACCGTATTTTGAGCCAGGTATCTGACCGTCGGGCGTGGCGCATTTGGCCGCGCTCGACTAGCATCCGGCGCCACCCGGAAGACTCAATTTCCCGCCATCACCGCGAGAGCCATGGACAGCGCGACCCCCTCCATGCACCCGATTATTTCGGTGCAGAATCTCTCCAAGGTCTACGAGTCCGGCTTTCATGCGCTCAAGAACATCAATCTCGACATTCGTCGCGGCGAGATCTTCGCGCTGCTCGGCCCGAACGGCGCGGGCAAAACCACGCTGATCAGCGTCATTTGCGGGATCGTGCGGCCGAGCGAAGGCTCGGTCACCGTCGACGGCCACGACATCATCACCGATTTCCGCGCCGCGCGATCCATGATCGGCCTCGTGCCCCAAGAGCTGACCACCGACGCGTTCGAGACGGTGTGGGCGACGGTCTCCTTCAGCCGCGGTCTGTTCGGCAAGACGCCGAACCCGGACTACATCACCAAGGTCTTGAAGGACCTGTCGCTGTGGGACAGGAAGGATTCGCGGCTCATGACGCTGTCCGGCGGCATGAAGCGCCGGGTGCTGATCGCCAAGGCGCTGTCGCACGAGCCCCAGATCCTGTTTCTCGACGAGCCCACCGCCGGGGTCGACGTCGAACTGCGCAAGGATATGTGGCAGACCGTGCGCACGCTCCGCGATGCCGGCGTGACCATCATTCTCACCACGCATTATATTAACGAAGCCGAGGACATGGCCGACCGTATCGGCGTCATCAATAATGGCGAGATCATTCTCGTCGAGAACAAGGCGCAACTGATGCGCCAGCTCGGCCAGAAGCAGCTGACCCTTGAGCTCCAGGAATCGCTCACCGCGTTGCCGCCGAGCCTCGCAAAGCACAACCTGGCTTTGAATCAAGACGGCAGCGAGCTGACCTATGTTTACGATACGCAAGGCGAGCGTACCGGCATCACCACGCTTTTGACCGATCTCGGCCAGGCGGGGATTCGCTTCAAGGATCTCGACACCTCGGAGAGCTCGCTTGAGGATATCTTCGTCAATCTGGTGAGGCGGAAATGAATCTACCCGCCATCAAGGCGATCTACACGTTCGAGATGGCGCGCGCCGGCCGCACCCTGATGCAGAGCATAGTCTCGCCCGTTATCTCGACGTCGCTCTATTTCGTGGTGTTCGGGGCGGCGATCGGCTCGCGCATCACCGAATTCGAGGGCGTGCCATACGGTGCGTTCATTGTGCCCGGCCTTGTCATGCTGATGCTGCTCACGCAGAGCGTGGCCAATGCGGCCTTCGGCATCTACTTCCCGCGCTTCACCGGAACGATCTACGAGATCCTGTCGGCGCCGATTTCCTATATCGAGATCGTGATCGGCTATGTCGGCGCGGCGGCGACCAAATCCATCATCCTCGGGCTCATCATCCTTGCGACGGCATGGCTGTTTGTGCCTTTGCACATCGCGCACCCGTTCTGGATGGTCGCCTTCCTGGTGTTGACGGCGCTCACCTTCAGCCTGCTCGGCTTCATCATCGGCATCTGGGCGGACGGCTTCGAGAAGTTGCAGATCGTGCCGCTCCTCATCATCACGCCGCTCACCTTTCTCGGCGGCACCTTCTATTCCATCAACGTGCTGCCGCCGTTTTGGCGCACCGTGACCTTGTTCAATCCGGTGGTCTATCTCGTTAGCGGCTTTCGCTGGAGCTTCTTCGACATCTCCGATGTCAGCCCGGGCATCAGCCTCGCCGTGACGTTCTTCTTCCTCGGGGTCTGCCTCGTCATCGTGTGGTGGATCTTCAAGACCGGCTACCGGCTGAAGAGCTAGGTCTCGTACCCCTCGCGTGTTAGGGACGGAGCATGGGGGATACGCCACCAGCAACGCCGCCTGCGGCCGAGCCGACGCTGCAACGCTCCATCGGGCCGGTGCAGCTTGCCCTTTATGGGCTCGGCAGCATGCTCGGGGCCGGCATCTATGGCCTGATCGGCAAGGCAGCGGGCGAGGTCGGCAACGCGGTCTGGCTCGCCTTCGTCGTGGCGCTGGTCGCCGCGCTCCTCACCGCGCTCTCCTATGCCTCGATGGGCTCGCGCTATCCCCGCGCCGCGGGTGCAGCCTATGTTACGCATAGGGCCTTCGGCTTCCCGCTGATCGGCTTCGTCGTGGGGCTCGCGCTCGTGTGCTCCGGCCTCACATCAATTGCAACGCAATCCCGCGTATTTGCATCGAATATCGCCGCTTTGTTCGAGATTGAAAGCTTGCCCGTTTCCTGGATCGCGCTCGGGTTCCTGCTCGTGATGACGGGCATTGTTTTCCGCGGCATTCGCGAGTCGATGTGGGTGAATGTGCTGTGCACGGTGGTCGAGGCGGCCGGCCTCGTGATCGTCATCGTGGTCGGCTTTTCCTATTGGGGCAGCGTAGATTATTTCGAGACTCCGACCTCGCTCGGCGACGACGGCGCGCTGCTGCTGGTGCTGCAAGGCGCGGTTCTGACCTTTTTCGCCTTTATCGGCTTCGAGGACACGGTCAATGTCGCGGAAGAATGCCGCGACCCGCAGCGGACCATTCCCATCGGCCTGATCCTCGCCATGGTGCTCGCCGCAGTGCTCTATATCGCGGTCGCGATCACGGCCGTGTCCGTGGTGCCGTGGCAGGATCTTGCCGATGCCCCCGGCCCGCTTACCGAGGTGATGGCCACGGCCGCGCCCTCCGTGCCGCCCATTGTCTATACCTTCATCACGCTCTTCGCGGTCGCCAACACCGCGCTCGTGAACTACGTCACGGCCTCGCGCCTGCTCTACGGCATGTCGCGGCAGGGACTGCTGCCGGCCTTTCTGGGCAGGGTGCATGCCGGCCGGCGCACGCCGCATCTTGCCATCGTCGCCCTGTTTCTCGTCCTCGTACCACTCGCGATGCTCGGTACGATTACCGAGCTTGCCGCCGCGACGGTGCTCATGCTGTTGATGGTGTTCGCCTTCGTCAACGCCGCTCTCTTCGTGCTGAAGCGGCGCAAGGGCGAGCCTGAGGGACGGTTCGAGATACCGCTTTTCGTGCCCGCGCTCGGCACACTCGTCTGCGCACTTCTGATCGTGGTGCGCGTCGGGACGGGCGATTGGCGCGCGCCTGCGCTCGCGGGCGCCATGCTGCTCGGCACATTTGTGATCTATGTCGTGCTGCGCCCCAAGGCGGCAGAGGACGCCCTCCAACTCCCGCCGGCGCCTTAAGCGTCCTAGGGACCGGCTAAATCTCTTTCAGCCGGTGCGGCGGGTGCCGTGTATCCCCGCGCCGGTTGAGGCGACGAACATAGGTGATCGACGCCTCCGGCCGCTCCGCCTTGACCTTGAGCGCGGCGATAAGCGCGTCTTCGGCTTTCACCACGATCCTGTCAGCCGTGCCACCTTCCCGCACGCCCACGGTGAATTGCGACTGCATCTGTTGCCCTTCCTCATCTTCAGAACCGAAGGCTAACAGAGGAGGCCCGTGCGCGGCCATAGGCCCTCGCGATCCGGCGGGCGGTGGCGGAGGGCGGCCTCTTGCCGCGGGCCTTCATTCCGGGTTGAATGTGCGGCGTCATCACCTATACTCAAAGTGAGAATAGGACTGAGGGATGCCCAGCCGGCCTTGTGCCGGATGTTTTAACGCCCTACATATGCTCAGTATGAGCATTATTGTAAGGAACGAAGCCATGACGACGGTTCAAAGCAGAGCAAACCTGACGGCTCTCAGCGCCAAGCAGGCGCCGCTGTTCCCTGCCGTGCTTCCCGATCTGGCCTACACGCCGGAAGTGGCGCGAGCGACCGCGCATCTTTACGAGCGCGTCAAGCGCGTGATCCCGCCGATCGAATGGCCGGGCTTTGCTCCTTACGTGAAGGCGATCAACGACTTGAAACGGGAGCGCAACGCCGTCGTGCTCGCGCATAACTACATGACGCCGGAGATATTCCATTGCGTCGCCGACGTGGTCGGCGATTCGCTCCAGCTCGCGCGTGAGGCCTCCCGGACCGACGCTGAGATCATCGTGCAGGGCGGCGTGCATTTCATGGCCGAGACCTCGAAGCTGCTCAGTCCGGACAAGCTCGTGCTCGTACCGGATTCGCGCGCAGGCTGCTCGCTCGCTGCTTCCATCACCGCCGCCGATGTGCGCGCGCTGCGCGAGGCCTATCCCGGCGTGCCTGTCGTCACGTATGTGAATACCTCCGCCAAAGTGAAGGCCGAGTGCGATATTTGCTGCACCTCGTCCAACGCCGTGCGCGTGGTCGAGTCGCTCGGCGCCAAGCGCGTGATCCTCCTGCCAGACGAATATCTGGCGAAATGGGTGGCGACGCAGACCGATGTCGAGATCATTACCTGGAAGGGGCACTGCGAGGTGCATGAGCGCTTCTCAGGCGATGAGCTGCGCGCCTATCGCGAAGCCGATCCCGGCGTGAAGATCATCGCGCATCCGGAATGCGCGCCCGACGTGATCGAAGAGGCTGACTTCACCGGCTCGACCGCCGGCATGATCAAATGGGTGCATGACAACCAGCCCTCCAAGGTGCTGCTCGTCACGGAGTGCTCCATGAGCGACAACGTCGCGGTGGAGGCGCCGAACGTGCAGTTCGTGCGGCCCTGCAATCTTTGCCCGCATATGAAGCGCATCACCTTGCCAAAAATTCTGGACTCGCTCGTCTTCCTCAAA
>NZ_JBPCOU010000064.1:0-35672 GCF_050999895.1 Methyloceanibacter sp.
GGCCCGGCGTCCGAAAAATCTGCCGCGAAAGAGCATGCGTGAGAGCGCATGTGGCGCGCCGGACGGCGCCCGCCGCGATCCCATGGTCGCGGACACTTAATGTTTGCGCCTTTCGGCGCGCCACCCCCTCCTGCGGGGGAGACTGCTGCAAACCCGGACGCGCCGCGTCGCGGCAGTGCTGTCGCTTGCTTCGTACTTACTTCCGCACAGGCAATGACAAAGAAGGCGACGCCACCTGCTAACGCCGAGCCGCAAAGAAATCCGTCAGGAGCGCGGCAGCTCTTGTCTCGCCCATGCCGGCGATCACTTCCGGCGCGTGGTGGCAAGTCGGCTGCGAGAAAAAGCGCGGCCCGTGTTCGACCGCGCCACCCTTGGGATCGGGGGCACCGAAATAGAGCCGGCGGATGCGGGCGAAGGAAATGGCGGCGGCGCACATGGCACAAGGCTCAAGCGTCACATAGAGATCGCAGTCGATGAGCCGCTCCGAGTCGAGCTTGGCGCAAGCCGCGCGGATGGCGATGAGTTCGGCATGGGCGGTCGGGTCGCGTCGCATCAGGGTCTCGTTGCCGGTCTCGGCCAGGATCTCCCCGTCCGCGCTCACGATCACCGCGCCGACCGGCACCTCGCCGCGGTCGCGCGCGGCCTCGGCCTGCGCGAGCGCGCGGTCCATGGGCGGGGCTTCCTTGCTACTCTCCGCCGCTTCTGCGAGCTTCCGCGTCATCATGGGTGCCAAAGTGAGCCGCGGGCAGCGGCAGGGTCAAGGGGCCAGACGCGGCACGAGCAAGGCACTTCCGCCTTTCTCCGCGCCGGTCGCGTCCGAAATGCGCATCGCCAAGGCGATCGCCCATGCCGGGCTTAGCTCCCGCCGCGATGCGGAACGCTGGATCGAGCTTGGCCGTGTTGCCGTCAACGGCAAGGTGCTGACCACCGCCGCCCATGTTGTCGGACCTGCGGACAAGATCACTGTCGACGGCAAGGCGCTGCCGCAGGCGCAGTCCGCGCGGCTGTGGCGCTATCACAAGCCGAAGGGCCAGGTGACAAGCCACAAGGACCCCCAGGGGCGGCAGACCGTGTTCGCCGCTTTGCCGCCGGACCTGCCGCGCGTCGTCTCGATCGGCCGTCTCGATCTCAACACCGAAGGCCTGCTGCTCCTCACCAACGACGGCGCGCTCGCGCGGCATCTGGAGTTGCCGAGCACGGCCTGGCTGCGGCGCTATCGCGTGCGCGCGCATGGCCGCGTCACCGAGGACGCGCTCGACCGCTTGCGGAAAGGCATCACCATCGAGGAGGTGCGTTACGGTCCGGTCGAGGCCGCGGTCGATCGCTTGCAGGGCAGCAATATGTGGCTGACGCTGGGCCTTCGCGAAGGCAAGAACCGCGAGGTGAAGAAGCTGCTCGAGCATCTCGGGCTCACCGTCAACCGCCTCATCCGCGTATCGTTCGGGCCGTTCATGCTCGGCGACCTCGCCACCGGCGCGGTGTCGGAGGTGAAGCAGAAGGTGCTGGTCGACCAGCTCGGCACGAAGCTCGCCGGCGAGTTCGGCTTTCTCGGCGAGACGCGGCGAAAGCGCGAAGCCACGCACAGGCGATGAGAATCGTGGCAGGCCAATATCGCGGCGCGACGATCCATGCGCCGAAGGGATTGGCGACGCGGCCGACCAGCGACCGCGTGCGGCAGGCTCTGTTCAATGTGCTGGAGCATGGCGCGCCGGGAGTGGATTTCGAAGGCGCCCGCGTGCTCGACCTGTTTGCAGGATCGGGCGCGCTCGGGATCGAAGCGCTGTCGCGCGGGGCGCGCTATGCGGTCTTCATCGAGGAGAGCTCCGACGCGCGCGCTGCCATCAGGCGCAATGTCGAGGCGCTTGGCCTCGCAGGCGTCACCAAGATTTGGCGGCGCGACGCCACCAAGCTCGGCCCGGTCGGAAATCTCGAGCCATTCGATCTCGCTTTTTGTGACCCGCCCTATGGCAAAGATCTCGGAACACAGGCCATTGCGGCAGCCATTGGCGGAGGTTGGCTTGCGTCGGAAGCCATCGTGGTCCTGGAGGAACGCGCCGATGCGGAAATCGCTTGGCCGGCTCCGCTTCATCCCATCGATGCCCGCGTCTATGGCGAAACGCGGATCGCCATTGCGCGAGGGGTCGCATGACCATGCGCGGATTTGGTCTTGTGCCCGATCCGTGATTGGATGCCTCATTGCGGCTCTGGAGGGGGCATGGCGCTTAGAGTTTTGGCGTTCGCGGTTTTGCTCATGGTCACCAGCGCCAGTGCCTCGGTTGTGAGCGTGTTCAACTCGGGCATCTGGGAGGGCGGTCCTAAGTTTGGCGCCGACGGGCGCTTCAGCGACTGCACTATGACCGCTCAGTCCGAAGACGGCCTACTGCTCGCCTTCGTCATCAGCAAGGATTTCGATTGGGGCCTGGCGCTCGCCGACGAGCGCTGGAATCTCGACGTCGGCGTCACCAAAGAGGTCACGCTCGTGATCGACGCCAATGCGCCGATCGAATCCTTCGCCAAGGTCGTTGACCCCCACGGCGTGCTAATCCCGCTCGAGAACTCAGATCCCGTGGTCGATGCCTTGCGCAACGGTAGCGTGCTCACCATCGACGTTCTCGGCAGTCACATCCGCTTCAAGTTGACGGGCACGCGCGCGGCAATCGGCGATCTCGCGGCGTGCGTCACCGAGCATGTCAATGCGGAGAAGGTCTGAGCGGTCAGCGGCGCTGGAACAGCTTCTCGATGTCGGTGAGCTTGAGCTCGACATAGGTCGGGCGGCCGTGATTGCATTGGCCGGTGAAGGGCGTCGTCTCCATGTCGCGCAGGAGACCGTTCATCTCCTCCGGCGTGAGCCTGCGTCCGGCCCTGACGCTGCCGTGACACGCCATCGTGGAGAGGACATGGTCGAGGCGCTTGGCCAGCAGGCCACTCCCCTCTTCCGCGGCAACCTCGTCGGCGAGGTCGCTGATCAGCGGCTTGATAGCGCAGGTACCGAGCAGAGCTGGCATCTCGCGCACGACGATTGCGGAGGGCCCAAAAGGCTCAACGACGAGGCCGAGGCGCTCGAGTTCCGGCGCCGCAGCGGCGATGTGCTGGGCCGCGCCGGGTTCAAGCTCGATGACTTCGGGGATGAGCAGCATCTGGCGCGCGATCCCGCCATTGGTGAAGGCGCGCTTCAGCCGCTCATAGACCAGCCGCTCATGCGCGGCGTGCTGATCGATGATGACGAGAGAGTCGCCGGTCTCGGAAATGATGAAGGTGTCCGAGACTTGCGCCCGAGCCGCGCCCAACGGGTAAAGCGCATCTTCAGACGCAGGCGACATGTCATGGCCGCGCATGTCTGCGCTCGGTGCGCCAAGCTGGGCGTGCGGTGCCTGAGCCTGGTCGGTAAAGCCGTTTGGCGTCGCTGGCCTTGCGTCGTCCCAAATATATCTCTGCACGTTCTGATCGCCATTGCCCGGCGCCATACGCTGCAACGCCGCTTGCGCCAGCGAGCTCGTGGCGCGGTGGCCGGCCGAGGCCAGCGCCGCGCGGATGGCCGCGATGAGAATCGAGCGGATGTCGTTCGGATCGCGGAAGCGGAGCTCGGTCTTGGCAGGGTGGACATTCACATCGACCTCGTCAGGCGGCACGGTCAGGAACAGCACGAGCATCGGATAGCGGCCGGCAGGAACGAGGTCGCCATAGGCCGCGCGTATGGTACCGGTCAGCAGCTTGTCGCGCACGGGGCGGCCGTTGACGACGAGATGGTGATGCAGCGTGTTGGGCCGATGCAGGGTGGGCAGGCCCGCGAAGCCTTCCAGGGTTATGCGGTTACGGGAAAAGTGCACCGGCAGCGCGTCCTTGACAAAATCCTGACCGAGAATGCGCCCAAGCCGGGTCAAAGCATGATCGAGCAGTCCGGGCGGACACGGCTCAAGCCGCAGCGTGGTCGTGTCGCCGACAGCAAGACTGAAGCCGATCGCGGGCTGCGCCAGCGCCAGACGCTTCACCACATCGGTGATGGCGGCCGTCTCCGCGCGCTCGGTCTTCATGAATTTGAGCCGCGCGGGCGTTGCGTAGAACAGATCGCGCACCTCGACGCGAGTGCCTTCGTTCAGCGCCGCCGGCTTTCGAGGCGCCTTGCGCCCGCCTTCGACGGCGACCTCGAATGCTTCCGTCGCGCCGCGCGCGCGGCTCTGGATATTCAACCGCGCGACGGAGGCGATCGACGGCAAAGCCTCCCCGCGAAAACCGAGAGTGAGGATATTGGTAAGATCGTCGTCGGAGAGCTTGGAGGTCGCGTGCCGCTCCGCGGCGAGAACAAGGTCCTGCGCGTTCATGCCAGCGCCATCGTCGACGACGCGGATCAGGCTCAAGCCGCCGCCGGTGGCCGCGATGTCGATCCGTGTCGCGCCGGCATCGATGGCGTTCTCGATCAGCTCCTTGACGACGCTGGCGGGACGCTCGACCACCTCGCCCGCGGCGATGCGGTTGACGAGATTGGGCGGCAGTTGCCGTATGGCCATGCGGGTCTTTCAGCCGGCGGCGTCTTCCAGATAGCGCCGAGTGAGGATTTTACCCGATTCTACTGCCGGCTGGTCGAAAGGATCGACGCCGAGGAGATGGGCGGCCAGAATCGTCTCCAGCATGAAATGCATCATCAAAGCCCCAAGGGCGCGCTCGTCCAGGGTTTCGATATCGATCGTGCGCACAGGGCGACCGGCTTTTATCAGGGCCTCAGGAATCGCGCGCTGCTGGGCCGCCACGAGGTCGCCGACGGCGCGATTGGCGAGGTAATCGGCCTTTGCCAGCGACGCGAGATCGGGCGCGACCCGGGGCCCGACGCCGGCACAGTTCACGCGCACGACGGTGATGAAATGCTGGGGCGCACCGTCGAGATACAATTGAAGCTGGCTGTGTTGGTCGACGGGGCCAAGCGCCGCAACCGGGGTCGTGCCCTCGCCGTCTTTGCCCAGACTCTCGCCCCAAAGCTGAACATACCAGGCAGCAAAGCGGGAGAGGCGGTCGCTATAGGGCAGCATGATATTGGCGCGCACGCCGCGCTCCTTGGCAAGGCCGACCGCAATGGCCGCGCCGACAGCTGGAGCAAAGTCGCTGGCGTTGCGGCCATCCAGCAGCGCCTCGACGACGCTTGCGGCTCCTTCGCGCAGGGCCTCGACATCGAGGCCGCGGGAAAGCGCCGGCAGAAGGCCGACGTTGGTGAGGCCGGAAAAGCGGCCGCCGATGCCGGTGTCATGTTCCAGCGTCGGGATCGCGAAAGCCTCGCACAGCGCGCGCAAGCCGTTGCTCTGCCCCGTCGTGCCCGACTCGGTCAGGCCGAGGAAGAGATCCGGGATGCGCGCCGCCAACCCGGCTTTGCGCACCGCATCGATGGCGGCGCTGATCTGCACCAGCGTCTCCGGCGTGTTGCCAGACTTGGAGGTGACGATGAAGCGCGTGGTCTTGAGGTCAAGGCCAGCCAGAGCGAGCTCGAGCGTGCGGGCGTCGAGATTGTCGTAGAAGCGCGTCCGCGGTCGCTGCTCGCTGCCGTGCGTCTCATCGCCCGGAATGCCCCAACCGCCAAGCTGCGCGAGGGTCTGGCCGCCAAGGCTGGATCCGCCGGTGCCGAAAACGACCAGCGTGCGCGCGCCTTGTGTGAGATGGCCCAGGGCGGCGCGGGCGGGCGCGATATCGTCGCGCCATTCCGGCACGCGCAAGAGAGGCAGCGAGCCATCAACGTGGGTAGCGCGTAGGGATTTGAGGCGCGGTTCGAGGGCCGCGAGGCGAGAGCGGAATGACGCTTCGGGCAATCCTGCGGGGCCGATCTTCGCCTCTAAGCAGCCGTTGACATTTTGCGAAAACGGCATGGACCGCCTTTTTGCATCGCAGCGGCGGACTAACCCGGCGCGGGTGCTTTGGTTTTGGATTCGACCGGCTTGCCGACGATCGTGATGATCAGGCGATCGGCTTCGATCAGCCGCTTTGCGACCTGCTTGATATCATCGAGCGTCACTGCATCGATGAGCTGATTGCGCCGATCGACGTAATCAATGCCGAGATCCTCGATTTGGATCCACAGCAGCTGGCTCGCGATGCTCGCCGAGGATTCGAAGCGAAGCGCATACGCGCCGGTCAGGTAACTCTTCGCCGATTCAAGCTCCTCGGCAGTTGGTCCCTGCTCCGCGAAGCGCCGCAGCTCGCCCTCGATCACCGAGAGCGACTGGCCGACGGCCTCGTTCTTGGTGGCCACGTTGCCGACGAACACCGAACCGTGCTGGTAGGGATACAGATTCGAATAGACCGAGTAGGCAAGGCCGCGCTTCTCGCGCACCTCTTCCATCAGCCGCGAGGAGAAGCCGCCACCGCCGATGATGTAGTTGAGCACGTAGGCGGGAATGAAATCGTCGTCAGCCCGCTTGAAGCCGCGATGCCCGAACTGCGCCACCGACTGCGGCACATCCATCTCGATGATCTCGCGCGATGGGCCCAAAGGCGGCGTGGCATCCGCGACAGGCGTGAGAACGGGATGTTCCGGCAGATCGCCGAAAACCTGATCGAGAACGCGCCCGAGCTTTTCAGCATCGATGTCGCCGACGACGGTGATGACGAACTTGTCGCGCGCAAAAACACGCTTTGCGTAGTCCTGGAGATCGTCGCGGTCGATGGCGGAGATCGAGGCAAACGTCCCCTTAATGGGGCGCCCGTAAGGGTGGTCCTGAAAGGCGAGCCGGTCCCAGACGATGGAGGCCACCGTTTCCGGATCGTTCGCGTCAAATTTCAACCCCGCAAGGATTTGCGCGCGCACGCGCTCAAGGGCATCCTGGTCGAAGCGAGGAGCGGTCATGACAAGGCGCAAAAGTTTGAACGTCTCGTCCGCGTTCTCCGTCAGCGTGCGCACGTTGCCGAGCATCACGTCGCGCCCGGCATCGAAATCCATTTGCATGGCGAGCGTTTCTTGCGCCTCCTGGAAGGCGACAGAATCGAGATCGCCCGCGCCCTCGTCCATCATGGCACTGACGAAATAGGCCAGGCCCTCTTTTCCGGGCGTGTCCTGCGCCGCGCCGCCGCGAAAGGCGAAGCGCATGGCGATGAGGGGATTGGTGTGACTCTCTACGAGCCAAGCCTCGATGCCGCCGGGGCTGGTGACGCGCTGAATGTCCATGGCGTTGGCTGGAAGCGTGCTGAAGGCGGTGAGAAGGAGCGCAAAAGCGCCGCCGAGACGGGGGCCATAGCGCAACACGTTCGGTGCAAGCAAGGATCTCAGCGCCATGGGCGTTACGACTTGCCTGCTTGCGGTACAGGCGCGGGCTTATCACCAATGCTGCTGGTATATTCGGGAATCGGCAGCAGGTAGCCGGTGACCGAATTCTTCTCGACCAGATATTTCTGCGCGACATTCTTGATGTCTTGCAGAGTGACCTGGCGCAGGCGGTCCGGCCATGCCTGCACATCCTCGATGCTCATGCCCATGGAGAGCTTCCAGCCGTAATGACGCGCCATGCGCGACTGGCTATCCTGGGTGTCGACGAACTCGGCAATGTAGGATTTCCGCGCACGGTCAAGCTCGGCCTGGGTGACGCCGCTGTCCCGGAGCTCGGTGGTAACCTCTTCGATGGCTTTGTCGATCTCTTCGGCGCTGACGCCGTCGGCGGCGATGGCATAGAAGCCGAGCCTCCCTGAATCGAGACCAGAATCCGAATACCAGCCGCCGGCGCTCGCCGCCTTTTTCTGCTCGACGACGAGACGCTTATAGATGCGGCTAACGGAGCCGGATGCTGCGATACGCATCAGAAGATCGAGTGCTTCGGCTTCGCCCGGTTTGGCAGAAGAATAGCTCGGCGCAAGGTAATAGCGTTGCACGGTGGTGCGTCCGGCGCGGGCGTCTTCAAGCGTCACCCGCACGGGCGCAGCATGGTCGGGCTCCGAGGGCCGGGTGCGTCCGTCCAGGGAAGAACTTGGGGGAATCTTCCCGAACGCACCCTCAGCGAGCGTCTTTGCCTCCTCCGGCTCGACGTCTCCCGCTACGATGAGAATGGCGTTATTGGGGGCGTAGAAACGCTTGTAGAACGCGAGCGCATCGTCGCGGTTGAGATCCTTGATCTCATGCTCCCACCCAATAATCGGGACACCGTAGGGGTGATTGCTATAGAGCGCCGCCATCATCTGCTCCTGCAGGATGCTGCCGGGGTCATTGTCCACGCGGGAGCGGCGCTCTTCGAGAATGACATCGCGCTCGATCGCCACATCTTCCGGCGTGAGGCGCAAATTGGCCATGCGGTCGGCCTCCATCGCCATCACCATCGGCAGGCGGTCCTTGGCGACGCGCTGGAAGTAGGCCGTGACGTCGTGATTGGTGAAGGCGTTATCGTCGCCACCATTGCGCGCGACGATCTTGGAGAACTGTCCGGGCGGAATTTCGTCGGTTCCCTTGAACATCAAATGTTCGAGGAAATGGGCGATGCCGGATGCGCCGGGCGGTTCATCCGCGGCACCGACCTTATACCAGATCATCTGAGTCACGACGGGCGCGCGACGGTCGGGGATAACCACGAGATGCAGGCCGTTGGCGAGCGTGAACTCGCTCACCTCTTCGGCGGCATCAACGTGGTCCATGGCAACAGCTACGGTCATGGCGGCAATACCCAAGCTCATTAAAGACACACGCAGCCGGGATCGGAGCGTGGCGTTAGACTGATCGAACATCCACATCACCATAGAGCTGGGCCGAAGGGAAATGACGCGGCTCAGAGCCGAGCAAGCTTCGTGCCTAAGTGGTGTGCGGAGCCGATCGTCCGAATTTCAGACCTCGGCTGCGCAATTTCAAGGCGTGAAAACGACCCAAGCCGGGATCGCCGAGTCCCGTTTTAGTTAGTTGCGTCGTTCCCGGAGGGGTTCGACATCGTCTCGTAGCTGCTCGGCGCCGACGGATGGAACGGGTCTTCGGTGGGCGGCGGCGCCAAAATGGTCGGATCGGTGCGCTGCGTTGCCGCAACCGAGGAGGCCTTCGGCTTCTGGCCGGGGGTCTTGTCCGTCGGATCCGGCTCCGGAACATCGGCGACCGGCTCTGCGGTCGTCTTTTTCTTGCCGAAGACCTTGTCGAGCAAGGTGGGCTTGCCGGCGTAGGGGTTGATCGGGTCGGCTTCTGCCTCTGCCTTCGACGCCTCCGCAGCTTTGACCTCCGCAACGCGCTTGCGCTGGACTTCCGGATTCGTAGGCCAATCCGGGCGCGCGGTGGCGACGGCGGTGCCTGCACCGGGCTGTGGCAAAGCCTTGAGATTTGGGGGCAAAAGAAGGGGCGCACGCTCCGTCATGCGCACGTCTTCCTTCGTGCCATCACCGGAAACGCCCATATAGTCGAAGACCTTGCCTTGGAACTCCACGCCGCCGCAGCCGCCAACGCCGAGCAAGGACGCAGCAAGGACCGCGCAGGTCAGCGCGCGCGAGGATAAACTCGAAATCATGACCCCGGAGTGCCCCAAAATTCTCCCTCAATTTCCGGGCCTAAGCCGGAATTGTCATATCTTAGTAGGCTTTCCGGCCTTTTTGTGGCCCCCGAAGGCTGAGTCATACAGGAGTCCGATCACCCCGACAACGATCGCGACATCGGCGATATTGAAAACATACCAATCGAAGCCGAAGGCATGGAGCGAGAAAAAGTCCGCAACGGCCCCATACAGGATGCGGTCGATGGCGTTGCCGATCGCGCCGCCGACGATGAGGCCAATGGAGATTGCGACGAGGCGCGTGGTGATGTGGGCGAGCCAAAGACCGAGGGCGAGGCTAGCGACGAAGGCGAAAGCGATGAGCGCCCAGCGGCCGAGGTCGGTCTCTTGCGTGAGGAGGCCGTAACTGATGCCCTTGTTCCAGACGAGGACGAGATCGAAGAAGGGTGTGATGGTGACGATGCCGCGCGCGCCGATGTCATAGACGTAGATCATCCAGGCCTTATTGGCCTGATCCAGTACAACGACGACGGCGGCAACGGTGAGGCCTAGCGCCGACAGCGGTCCCCATACCCAGCTCTCTCGGTCGGTCGCGGTCACGGTACGCTCTGTCATGTCCCTACTCTGCCGCTGCGAGCCGAGCATCAAACTGGCGCACCGCATCGGCGTCGCGTGGCGAGAGGTCGGGGAACTCAGGGTCCGAACCGACCTCTGCAAGGATCTTCCATGAGCGCGCGCATTTCGTGCCCTTGGCGCGTTCGAAGACGACGGCCACGCCCGGCACGTCGTCGAGGCGGAAAGCCGTCTCCGGCCCTTCGCCCTCGAGCAAGCTCAGGTCGCTGGTGATCGCGGTCTCAGCGAGATCGACGCCTTCAAGCGCGGCACGAAGGTTTTTGTCCGCAATATAGACGTTCGGCGCAGCTTCCAGGCTCGAACCGATACGGCCTTCTTTCCGCTCGACCTCGAGCGCGCCAGTCACGACGCGGCGCACCGCCCGTACCTTGCGCCATTTCTCCGCGAGAGCTGCTGCGCGCCATGCATCGGGAATGTCAGGAAACTGCCTCAGATGCACCGAGCCATTGTCATCGGGGAAGCGATTGAGCCAGGCCTCCTCCATGGTGAAGCACAGCATCGGCGCGAGCCAGGCGGTGAGCGAGGAGAAGATCGTGTCCAGCACGGTCAACGCGGACCGGCGCGTGACGCTGTCCAACGGCTCGCAATAGAGTGCATCCTTGCGGATGTCTAAATAGAAGGCCGAGAGATCGTTGACACAGAAATTGAAGAGCGCGTGAAAGATGCGCTTGAAGTCGAAGGCGGCATAGCCGCGGCGCACGACATCGTCGAGCTCGGCCAGGCACGAGAGCATATAGCGTTCAAGCTCAGGCATCTCGTCGTAAGGCACCGCGAGAGCAGGCTGATAGTGCGCGAGGTTGCCGAGCAGAAAGCGGAGCGTGTTTCTGAGCTTGCGATAGGACTCGACATTGGCCTTCACGATCTCGGCGCCGATGCGGAGATCCTCGGCATAGTCGGAGCTCATGGCCCAAAGCCTCAGAATCTCGGCGCCGGACTGCCGGATCACGTCTTGCGGCGCCACGACATTGCCGAGGGACTTCGACATCTTGCGGCCGTTCTCGTCGACAACGAAGCCATGCGTGAGGACCGCGTCATAGGGGGCGCGGCCGCGGGTGCCGCAGGACTCCAACAGCGACGATTGAAACCAGCCGCGATGCTGGTCGGAGCCTTCGAGATAGAGCGACGCAGGCCAGCTCAGCCCGCGGTGGTCCTCAAGCACAAAGACGTGAGTGCAGCCGGAATCGAACCAGACGTCGAGAATATCGTCCACCTTCTCCCAATCGTCAGGATTGTTGACGATCCCTCCTAGGAAGCGCTCCTTGGCGCCCTGCTTAAACCAGGCATCGGAGCCCTCCTCGCGGAAGGCCGTGACAATCCGGTCGATCAAGTCGAGCGACTCATTTTCTCTCGCTCCAGGCAGAACTTCGCCGGTGTCCTTATTCCGAAATACCGTGATGGGGACGCCCCAGGCGCGCTGGCGCGAGACGACCCAGTCCGGCCGCGTCTCGATCATGCCCCGGATGCGGTTCTCCCCCTGCGGGGGCACCCAACGCGTGTCGTCGATGGCATTCAGAGCGCGCGCCCGCAGCGTCTTGCGTGCATCGATGGGGCGGTCCATGGCGATGAACCATTGCGGCGTTGCACGGAAGATGACCGGCTTCTTCGAGCGCCAAGAATGGGGATAATCGTGCTTGTGACGCGCGCGGGCGAGAAGCGCGCCGGCCTGCATGAGCGCCTGGATCACGGCCTCGTTGGCATCTCCGAACTTGCCCTTATCGTCGACGACGCGCTTCCCTTCGAAGCCCGGCGCTTCTTGGGTGAAGTATCCCGCCTCATCGACGGTGAATGGGATCTTCGTCTCGGTGCCGCGGGCTTCAAGGTCGCGGCGATTATCCTCCCAGACTTCGAAGTCCTCGGTGCCGTGACCTGGCGCCGTATGCACAAAACCAGTGCCGGTATCGGCAGTGACATGCGCGCCCGCGAGAAGCGGAACATCGAAATCATAGCCGTGCCCGCGCAGTGGGTGCGCGGCAATCAGCGTATCGAGGGCGCTGCGCGGCACGGTGGCGACACGTTCCCAGGCGCTGACCCGTGCGGCCTGCAACACATTCTCGGCGAGCGCATCTGCGAGGATCAACCGCTCGCCTTTCTTGGCCCAATTGTCGGTGGGGGCGTCGGTTATTTCGTAGAGCCCGTATTTGATATCGCGCGAGAACGCAACCGCGCGGTTACCGGGGATCGTCCAGGGGGTGGTGGTCCAGATCACGACGGATGCACCGAGCACGGTCAGCTCGTGCGCGACCGCGCCGGCAAAATCCTCGAGCAGGCCCATCGCGCCCGAAACTACGGGAAACTTGACGTAGATCGCCGGGCTTTCAATCTCGGCATATTCAACTTCTGCCTCGGCGAGAGCGGTGCGTTCCACCACGGACCACATCACGGGCTTGGAGCCGCGATAGAGCAGGCCGTTCATAGCGAAGTTGGTGAGTTCGCGCGCGATGGTCGCTTCCGCCTCGAAGCTCATCGTGGTGTAGGGATGATCCCAATCGCCCTCGACGCCGAGGCGTTTGAACTCCTCGCGCTGCACGTCGAGCCAATGCTCGGCATAGGCGCGGCACTCGCGGCGGAACGCGATCATGGCGCCTGGGTCGGAGAGATCGGGCTTCGTCTTACACTTGGCGCGATAATTCTCCTCCTCGATCTTCCACTCGATGGGAAGGCCGTGACAGTCCCAGCCCGGAACGTAGTTGGCGTTCTTGCCCATCATTTGCTGCGAGCGGTTGATGACGTCCTTGAGGATTTTATTCAGGGCGTGGCCAATATGGAGATGGCCATTGGCGTAAGGCGGCCCGTCGTGAAGGATGAAGTTTTCGCGACCCTTCGCCTCCTCGCGCAACCGGTCATAGAGGCCAAGTCTCTTCCAACGCTCAAGGAGCTCGGGTTCGCGCTGCGGCAGACCCGCCTTCATGGGGAAGTCCGTCTTCGGCAGAAAGAGCGTCGCGCTCCAGTCGCGGTCGCGCTGCGGCGCGGGGTCGGCGCTCGCCTTTAGCGGCAACGGTGTCGGCGCGGGCGCGGATTTTGCAGAAGAAGCGACCTTGTTTGCGGGCCGCTTCGCACGGGTCGTCACTTTGGTCTCCGCGGGGGCCTTCGGTTTAACCGTGGGCATTGCCTTAACGGTTGCGCCCGGCTTCGCGGCGCGCACCTGCTTGGCCACGGCGCGCTTCGTCGCGGCGGACTTGGATTTTCCCCCGGGCTTGGCGCTCGATCGCGGCTTGGCCTGAGGCCTTCGTGCGGCGGCCGATTTCGGTTTAGCGACGGGGTGAGATTTCCTCCCGGCTCCCGTCTTGGCCGTGGTCTTGGAGCCAACTTTGGCGCGCGATTTGGCCTTTGGAGCCGTCACCTTGACCTTCGGTCGCGCCGCAGCTTTGGCCCTAGCGGTCTTGGTCGTTACGGCCTTGGCTTTCAGCGTCTTGGCCTTAACGGCCGTGCGCTTGGCCGTGCTCGCCTTGGACGGTCGTGAGGTCTTGCGCGGAGGCTTACCGCTCTTTGTGGTGTTTCTCGCCATGATTGCTTTCTTGCCGCGCGTTCTGAGTCGGTCGGTTTCTAGCAACGCCGCTCGTTACGATCCAGTGCTGAGGTCTTCGAGTGCGTGCTGCAAGGGAAAGTGACGCATAGGGTCGTCGGTCTCTATCGCCGTCAAGACCATTCGTGCCGCCTCGCAGTCCTTGCGCATCTGCACGGCGAGTTCATCAGCCGAGGCGAAAGTATGATCGCCGCGAAGCTGTGCGATGAACTCGATTTCGATCGTCTCGCCGTAGAGATCGCCCTCGAAGTCCAGCAGATAGGCCTCCAGCACGGGCTGGCCGTCGCCGAAGGTCGGACGCGACCCCACATAGCCGGCAGCGTGATAGCGCCGGCCTCCATGCTCGACGCGAAGCGCATAGATGCCGTGCGCCACATCCTGTCCTTCGCCGAGAGGAAGGTTTACGGTGGGAAAACCGAGGCCCTTGCCGCGGCCTGCGCCGGGCGCAACGGTTTCGACCACTCGCCACCAATAGCCGAGCTGATGGGCCGTCTCTTGCATCTCGCCGTCGCGCAGATGCTGCCGCACCTGGCTCGAGGAGAAGGTGGTGCCCTCAGCCCCCTTCGGTGCGACCACGTCGACGCCGAAGCCGAGTTCACGCCCAAGGGCTGCAAGAGCTTCCGTCGATCCGGTACGGCCCCTGCCATAGGTGAAGTCGTAGCCTACGACGACGTGACTCGCGCGAAGCGCTCCGGCGATCACGTCGCGGGCGAAGGCGTCCGCGCTCAAGGAGGCCAATGCCTGGTCAAACGGAATAACGACGGTCTGATCGAGATCAAGGGCGCGAAGCAGCTCCAGCTTCAAGGGGAGCGGCGTCAAGTGAAAGAATGGCCGGCCCGGCTCGAAGAACTCGCGCGGATGAGGCTCGAACAGGACGGCACCGGCGCGGCTTCCTTCCACGTCAGCAATGCGCTTCGCCTCGCGAAAGACCGCCTGATGGCCGCGATGGACGCCGTCAAAATTGCCGATCGCCAACGCCGCGCCTTGCGCGGACGCCGGTACGTCCCGCCAGCCGCGGATCACGTCCATCGTGCATTCCTTAACCGCCTATGAGCGTGGCTCGCGGCGATCCACCATCATCACCGCTTCGCCTTCTAGTACCGGCTTGCCGTTGACGGCGCAGGTGCACGCCAACGTAGCGCGGCCCTTCTCTGCGTCGAGATTCGTTACCTTGCAGGTCGCCACGACCTCATCGCCAATATAGACCGGAGCGCGGAATTTCAGGTTTTGCGAGAGATAAATGCAGCCGGGGCCCGGAAGCTTGGTGCCAAGCACCGTGGACAGGAGGCTGCCGGTGAGGGAGCCATGGGCAATACGGCGCTTGAAGATGGTGTCGGCCGCGAAGGCATCATTCAGGTGAACCGGGTTAACGTCTCCTGAGAGTTCAGCAAACACCCGCACATCGTCGTCGCTGATGACCTTGGAGTAACTTTCCTCCATGCCTAGTGAGAGATCCTCAAAATAGTAACCGTGGCCTAAACTCGCGCCGTTTCCAGTCGGTGTCATATAAACCCCTGTCCCTGCGGAATTGCTGGCGCAAAATAGCGAAGCCTTTGTTGCACCGCAACAACCGTCACACCTCTTCTTCTCGGCATTGAGCGACCCCGCTTAACGCCCCGTTCGGCAAACCTTAAGTTGTTTCAGTCGCTTCCGTCTCTGAAGTTCGGGGGCGGCGACGTGGATCAGAATGTCTCGTCGGCGGGAGGCTCCGTGAGCGTGGAGAAACGAGGGCTGTCGATACCAGCATGCCGGTACTCGTCGTCGACGACTACAAGACGATGATCCGCATCATTCGCAACCTTCTGAAACAGCTCGGCTTCGGCAATGTTGATGAGGCAAGCGACGGAAGCGCCGCACTGAATATGATGCGGGAAAAAAACTACGGGCTTGTCATTTCCGATTGGAACATGGAGCCCATGACCGGGTACGAGCTGTTGCGCGAAGTGCGCGCCGACGATGTTCTCTCGCGCACACCCTTCATCATGGTCACGGCGGAATCGCAGACCGACAACGTCATCGCCGCCAAGAAGGCCGGCGTGAACAACTACATCGTCAAGCCGTTCAACGCGGCGACGCTCAAATCCAAGATCGACGCGATATTTGGGCAGCAGGCCTAAATCATAAACGGGGGAATACGCTGATGCTGCGGCGTGGGGGAAACGTCACGAGGCGCCGACCGACGATCTCTGTGCCCGGCGCCCGCCGGCGCAGCAATCAGTCTATTGCGACCGAGATCAGCCTGCGGGTCAACACCGTCCGCGAGCTTGCGGCGATCCGAAGCACCGCGGAAGAGGCGGCAGGATGCATTCTCGCCAACGCCGAAGAGCTGCTCGCAACGGCGGAGACCGAGGAGGCGATGAAGGCGCAAGATGCCCTTCTCACCATCATGACGGCTTGCGCTTCCATGACCTCGTCGGCCAGCGGGTGACCAAGATCACCGAGGCCTTGGATGCGGTGATTGCAACGCGCCTGAAGCGGAGCGTGCGCGCCGGCAAGAAAGCACTACGCGGCAAAGACAGACCGATAAGCTGCGCCCTGACGGACCGGGGCTGCCCGGCACAAACTTGGATCAGGATACGATCGACGCGTTCATGGCCAAGGTCTAAAGGTTCACCAGCTCAAGCTGCGCATCGCGGCGAGCGGCCGCTTCACGCGGGCAAACAGCTCGGCGAGATGACTTGTGTCGAGGCTTTCGTCACCAAGTTCGTTCATCTGACCTGTGGCAGGCGACGGCACGTGCAGCCCGCTCGCCACGAAAACCGCGTCCACGCCAAAGCTCGCCGCACCTTCCATATCCGTGTTGACGCCGTCGCCGATTGCCAAGATCTCGCTACGCGGGATAGGCGCGCCGGCCAGCTCCGTGATGCATTTCAGCGCTAGCTCGTAAATGGGCCGGTGCGGCTTGCCGGCATAGACAATGCTGCCGCCCATTTCCTCATAGATGACCGCTAGAGCGCCCGCGCAATAGACAAGCTCGGAGCCGCGCTCGACGCGATGGTCGGGATTGGCGCAGATCATCGGTAGCTTGCGCCCGACCAGCTCGGTTAGGAGCCCCATATAATCACCGGGGGTTTCGGTCTCGTCGTCGAAGAGGCCGGAGCAAACGATAAGCTCGGCGCTATCCTTGTCGACCAACTGAACGTCCATGCCGCCAAAGATCGGGCGGTCGCTTTCTGGGCCGAGATGGTAGACGCGGGCGCCAGCGTGCTTGGCAAGTTCGTGTCGCGTGAGGTCGCCGGAGGTGACGGTCGCATCGTAGGCGTCGTCGGGAACGCCAAGGCCACGAAGCTGCGCCTGAACGCCCTCGCTCGGACGGGGCGAGTTCGAGAGCAGCACGACGATCCCGCCGGCGGCACGAAAGGCGCGAGTGGCCGCAACGGCGCCGCCGAATGTGGAGCGGCCGTTGTGCAGCACGCCCCAAATGTCGACCAGCCAGGCCCTGTACTCGGAACCAAGCTCGGCAATGGCCCTGATCAAGGGAATTGTGGGGGGAGCAGTTAGGGACATGCGGGTGCGTTAAAGGCTGGCGCAAACGCGGTCAAGGCCACCAAACCCCGGGACGGCGCACCGAAATAGGCGCGGAACACGCGTGGCTCATTCAAACCTTAGGAAAATTCGCCGCGTGTTGCGCGATGCGTTCTGACGCTTCCTAGACATTCGCATGCGAGGAGTGGCCGGCGCTGACCTCTGAAGAGCCCACGAACACGACTGGCGTTCCCTCGCGAAAGAGATGCACGATGTTTTCCGCACTGAGTAAGACCGATGCTGCCCTTCTTGCATTGGGCTGCGTGCTGATTCTCGTGCCGGTCTACGCGCTCACGCCCGTCGCCCTGACAAATGCAAGTGCATTTGCGATTTCCAATGTCGCGACGGCAAGCGTCGCCGACGGCAAAGATCTCACTATGCACGCAGTGGAGAACCGCGTTGTCGGCGAGAGACTGCCGCCACGCGAGCATCGTGCCCTGAACTAACGTAGACAAAGCTCAGGCCGCGTCGACATCTTCTAGTTCGCGGTAGAGCGCCGGGGTGACCGGCTTTGGCGCGGCGAAGAGATAACCCTGGGCAAGGTCCACGCCGTAATCGAGAAGCCGTCCGGCGGTTTCTTCATCCTCGACCTTCTCCACGATCAACTTAAGGCCGAAGTCGTCGAGATAGCTCTTGATATTGGAGGACGGCAGCGCCGCGCCCTTCTCCTGCATATCGTGCAGGAAGGTCTTTGCCTCGATCTTGATGAAGCGGAAGAATCGCGCGCGCAGCGCGGCGAAATCGACATCGAGATCGGAGACATGGTCGAGGGAGAAGCGGAAACCAAGCGCCCCCAGCGTATCGAGGAAACCGAGCTGATCCGCATCGAGAGCCATGACGGCGGGCTGTGCCAGCTCAAAGGTAAGGCTCTCGCTCAAGCTCGCATTCTCTTCCAGAAACTCGACGAGCTCGGGAAAGAAGTCGGAGTCGAGCAGGGACCTCACCGACGCGTTGCAGAAAATGCCTTTGATTTTCGTATCTTCGCCGAGCCGGCGCAGCACCTGGACCGTTTTGACTAGGGCCACGTTGTCGATGAGATGCACGATGCCGGCGCCTTCCACGGCCGGGATGAAAGCGCCCGGCAGAATGAGGTCGTCGGTATGGGTGCGGATACGCGATAGGGCTTCGTAATAAACAGGCTTCCGCTCCGGCAATTTGACGATGGGCTGGAGATGCAGGTCGACGCGGCCCCGCTCAATGGCCTCGCGCGCAAGCACAACCATGTCGTCGTCCTCGACGCGCTCATCGAGCGTGAGGTCAAAGGGCGCGTCATCAGGCTCGAGATCGACGGCGTCGTAGGCTTCTTCCGTCGGCGCCTCTAAATCGCTCAACACTTCCGCGACCGCGGCGCTATCTGCATCCGGGATCGAGGCAGACGGGACGTCCTCGAGGGATTCGGCTGTCGGGATCGCCTCGGTCATCGCGACTTCCAAAGTTTCGGGCGGAGTTTCGGGCTCCTCCTCCCAAGCCTTCCGCAGCGGCTCCTCGCCCAGCGTGGTCTCGTCGTCTTCGCTTGGCTCGGCTTCCTCGCGCTCCACGATCGACTCTTGCTCCACATCCTCGCCATGCGCGGCGTCTGACATCTCCGCAAGTTCGGCCGCGGCCGCGATGGCCGCCCCCGGAGTCCCGGTCAGCTCGCGGCTAAGCTGTGTAATGAGGGTTTCGAGACTCTTCAGATCACTCGTGATCTTGCTGCGCTGCGCGCGCGCTTCATCCTCGATGTCCCAGCGCAAGTTCTCAAGCCTGTCATGAATCGCCTTCAGCTCGGTCGAGAGTTCCTCCACGCGCGCCATGCCGCCCGCAAGCTCGGGACCGCCAATATCGGTGACTGTCTGGTCGAGCCGCTCGACGCGGTCGGTGAGAAGATCGAGGCGCGCAACGTCATCCTCGACCTGATCGATGCGCTGAAGATCGGTATCAATCATTTTCAGCGCCTGCTCAACCTCGTTCAGGCGCCCGGCCACCGAACCCGCGCGGGTAGACCGCGTCACCACGAAATGCGAGGACGCCATAACCATGTAGAGCGCCGCGGCCGCGATCACCGCCGGCATGACATCGATCTTGGAATGAACGGCGAGCCCCGCCGCGAATGCCGCCGCCGTGATGGCCATGGCTACAAGCACGACAATGTCGAGAAAGACCAGCCTCGCAGGCAAGGCTTGCCGGTTAACAGCCATGACAGCTCAACTTGCGCATCGTTGCCCCCTTCAAGCGAAAATCATGCGGCGCGCAGGCTCTGTCTGCAATAGAAATTGGGCAATCAAATAGCAGAAAGGGTCGCGAGCGCCTCCAATTGCGCGCGCGAAGCGCCGAGACGTTCCGAACTGTCTAGGCCTTGTGTGGTCTCTCAAAGGGGACAGCCGCCTTGACACGGCGCGGCCGTCGCAGCTACAAGCTTCTGATTAGCACTCGCTTCGGCTGAGTGCCAAACTGCGCTAAAATCACCCCCATAGCGGAGCTCGTTTCATGAAATTCCGTCCATTGCACGATCGAGTCGTGGTGAAGCGACTTGAGGAAGAGCAGAAGACCAAAGGCGGCATCATTATCCCAGACACCGCAGCGGAGAAGCCCCAAACCGGCCAAGTCGTCGCAGTCGGCCCAGGCGCGCGCGGCGAGGACGGCAAGCTGCAACCCATCGAAGTCAAGGCCGGCGACAAGGTCCTGTTCGGCAAATGGTCGGGCACCGAGGTCAAGATCGACGGCGACGAACTCCTGATCATGAAGGAGTCCGACATCATGGGCATTCTCAGCTGAAATTTCGCCTCGTCCTCCGCATGGCCGCCAAACGGTCCTTGAGAGGATGACGGCGTCGCATCAATCGGCCCGTCCTTCAGTGCATCGCGCTCCGAGGGACCGGATCGCTCACAAAGGAGCAAACTCAGATGGCAGCGAAAGACGTAAGATTCTCTTCCGACGCGCGTGACCGCCTGTTGCGCGGCGTCGATATCCTGGCCAACGCGGTCAAGGTGACGCTTGGCCCCAAGGGCCGCAACGTGATCCTCGACAAGTCGTTCGGCGCGCCGCGCTCGACCAAGGACGGCGTCACCGTCGCGAAGGAGATCGAGCTCGAAGACAAGTTCGAGAACATGGGCGCGCAGATGCTGCGCGAGGTCGCTTCGAAGACCAACGACACCGCCGGCGACGGCACCACGACCGCCACGCTCCTGGCTCAGGCGATCGTGCGCGAGGGCCTGAAGTCGGTTGCGGCCGGCATGAACCCGATGGACGTCAAGCGCGGCATCGACAAGGCCGTGCTCGAAGTCATCGAGGACATCAAGAAGCGTTCCAAGAAGGTGAGCGGATCTGCGGAAATCGCGCAGGTTGGCACCATCTCGGCCAATGGCGAAAAGTCGATCGGCAACATGATCGCCAAGGCCATGCAGAAAGTTGGCAATGAGGGCGTGATCACCGTCGAGGAGGCCAAGAGTCTCGAAAGCGAGCTCGAGGTGGTCGAGGGCATGCAGTTCGACCGCGGCTACATCTCACCCTATTTCATCAGCAACGCCGAGAAGATGGTGGCCGAGCTCGAGAGCCCGTACATCCTGATTTATGAGAAGAAGCTTTCCGGCCTGCAGGCCATGCTGCCCTTGCTCGAATCCGTGGTGCAGTCGGGACGCCCGCTGCTCGTCATCGCCGAGGATGTGGAAGGCGAAGCGCTTGCCACCCTCGTCGTCAACAAGCTGCGCGGCGGCTTGAAGGTTGCGGCGGTGAAAGCCCCGGGCTTTGGCGATCGCCGCAAGGCCATGCTTCAGGACATTGCGGTGCTCACAGGCGGCGAGGTCGTCTCCGAAGACCTCGGCATCAAGCTCGAGAACGTGACTATCGACATGCTCGGCAAAGCCAAGAAGGTCGTGATCACGAAGGACGACACCACCGTCGTAAGCGGCGCAGGCAAGAAGCCCAACATCGAAGCCCGGGTCAATCAGATCCGGCAGCAGATCGAAGACACCTCTTCCGACTACGACAAAGAGAAGCTCCAGGAGCGTCTTGCCAAGTTGTCCGGCGGCGTTGCCGTGATCAAGGTCGGCGGCGCAACCGAGGTCGAAGTCAAGGAGCGCAAGGACCGTGTCGAGGACGCGCTGAACGCCACTCGCGCCGCAGTCGAAGAAGGCATCGTGCCCGGCGGCGGCGTGGCGCTTCTGTGGGCTTCCAAGGGTATCAAGACCAAGGGCGACAATGACGACCAGGAAGCCGGCGTGAATATCGTACGTCGCGCACTGCAAGCCCCGATCCGTCAGATCGCCGAGAACGCAGGCGTCGAGGGCTCCATCGTCGTCGGCAAGCTGCTGGACCAGAGGTCACCGTCCTTCGGCTACGACGCCCAGACCGGCGAATATGTCGACATGATCGAAAAGGGCATCATCGATCCCGCCAAGGTCGTGCGCACGGCCTTGCAAGATGCGGCGTCCATCGCCGGCCTGCTCGTGACCACCGAGGCTGGCGTTGCGGAATCGCCGAAGAAAAAGGACGATCACGCCCATATGCCATCCGGCGGCATGGGCGGCATGGACATGATGTAGGCGCTTCGTCGCACCCGCATCCGTCGAGAAGCATCAAACGCCTGCGGAGCTACTTCGCAGGCGTTTTTTTGCCCTGCAACATCTGCCGGCTGCGTCTTTTGGTCATGGTCACAAGGTGTTCGGCGCGGTAACGCTTACGGAAACGTAATTTCCCCCGCGTGCTCGTTCGCCCTAGATTCACAGCGCGCCGGCTCTTCCCGGAACCGGCAAGAGGAGTAGCCCCGCATGGCGAAGTTTCGCACGACTGCGAAGGATTTCGCGCGCATTGCCTTTCCCTACTTCCGTTCGGAAGACGCTCGGTGGGGACGCGGGCTGCTCATTGCCGTGATCGCGCTGCAGCTGTTCCAGGTCTGGCTCGAGGTCAAGTTCAACACCTGGTACAAGGATTTCTACAACGCGCTGCAAGTGAAGGATTGGGACACCTTCATCTGGCAGTTCGGCGTGTTCGCCGTGCTCGCGACCTTCTTCATCGTCAGCGCCGTCTATCAGCTCTATCTGCAGCAATGGCTGCAAATCAGATGGCGGACATGGCTTACCAATGGCTATGTCCGCCGCTGGCTTGGCGGCGGCACGCATTACCGCATGCGTCTTAAGGGCGATCAGGTCGACAATCCCGATCAGCGCATTGCGGACGACATCCGCCTTTTCGTTAATTCCACGCTCGACATCGGCATCGCCCTGCTCGGCTCCATCGTCACGCTGGTCTCATTCGTGGTGATCCTGTGGGGCTTGTCGGCGGCAACGCCGTTGGTGATCGGCTCGCAGTCCTATTACATCCCCGGCTATTTAGTATGGGCCGCACTGATTTATGCCGTTCTTGGCACATGGGTGACGCATCTCGTCGGCCGGCCGCTTATCAAGCTCAATTTCGATCAGCAGCGCTACGAGGCGGACTTCCGCTACTCACTCGTGCGTTTGCGCGAAAATGCGGAGGAAGTGACCCTGCTCTCGGGTGAGCCCGCGGAGGAGCAGCGCCTCGGCGACCGCTTCAAAAGCGTGATCTCGAACTGGCACGCGATCATGAGCCGGACCAAGCAGCTAACGTTTCTGACGGCCGGGTATCGTCAAGCGGCGATCATCTTTCCGTTTCTCGTTGTGAGCCCGCTCTACTTCAACGGCAATATGCAGCTCGGCGATCTGATGCAGATCGCCGCTGCGTTCGGCCAGGTGCAAACGGCGCTTTCCTTCTTCGTCTCGGCCTATTCCAGCATCGCCGACTGGAAGGCTGTGCTTGACCGGCTCGCAGGCTTCAATGCGTCGATTGATTGGGCGCAGTCGCTCGATCAGACTGGACCGCGCTTGGAAGTTCTCGACGGCGGCGGCAAGGCCCTGTTGGTGGACGAACTTGGCGTCGGACTGCCGAGCGGCAGGGAGATCGTGCGGGTCGCAGATCTTGCCATCGCTCCCGGGGAGCGCGTGCTGATAACGGGCGTCTCCGGTTCGGGCAAGACTAGCCTGTTGCGGGCCCTTGGCGGTGTCTGGCCGTTCGGCAGCGGCAGCGTCCGCGTTCCCAAGGGCGCGAACGTTCTCGTTCTGCCGCAGCGCCCTTACCTGCCGCTTGGCACGCTCCGCGGTGCGCTGGCCTATCCAGGCGCGGAGGACGCTTTCACGCCTGAAACGATCAGCGAAGCGCTGAAGGCTTCCGGACTGGAAGCGCTGGAAGAGCGGCTGGACGAAACAGCCTATTGGGCCGACAAACTTTCCGGCGGTGAGCAGCAGCGGCTTTCGATCGCGCGCGCGCTGTTGCAGAGGCCCGACTGGCTCTTTCTCGACGAGGCCACAAGCGCCCTCGACGAGACCGCAGAGTCGGAGCTCTATCGCCTCCTTCTCGAGCGCCTGCCGAATAGCGCCATCGTTTCCATCGGCCACCGCTCGAGCCTAGTGCAGTTCCATGGCCGCTTCTTCGAACTGAAGCCCGATGCATCTGCGCAGCATCATCTCACCGAAACGTCCGCGCATGACATTGCACCTAGCCCGGATGCCCTCGACCTGACGCCCGCCTAAAGCTGAGCTTCAATCGTCGCCGGCGCTTCCGAGCTTGCAACCACTCGACGCCGTGAGCCCATCCGGCTTACCCCAGTCATTGGCAGGCACGGCGGCAAATTCCGCGCCGAACTCCTGCTTCATCATGCTGAAGCGCGCAGGCACGTTGGAGCTCTCGTCGTAATCCACGATCCAGAAATAATCGTAGTTGTCGCTGAGCCAGGTCGTAGGCACTCCCGGCAGGATGTCGAGCTTCAACAGCTTGCGCAACGTGACGGCCTCGTCGCCGAATTTAGCATCGAGGTCGGCATTGGCGATGTGTCTGTGCTCCCACACCAGGACGACGGTTTTCCCGTTCAAAGCCGGGTTCGACACGATGTTGCGCGCGGCTTCCTGGGTGCGCTGGTTGAGCGCCCTGGTGAAACCATCGGCATCGATGCCAGGCTCCGGCACCACGGTGTAGAGAATGAGCGGCTTGTTCCAGCTTGCAACCGAAGGCGAGGCAAGCTCCAGCGTGTGCGACGTGATGGCAAAGAA
The DNA here is from genome assembly GCF_050999895.1 of Methyloceanibacter sp. Classification (GTDB taxonomy): domain Bacteria; phylum Pseudomonadota; class Alphaproteobacteria; order Rhizobiales; family Methyloligellaceae; genus Methyloceanibacter. The sequence continues at coordinate 24,144 of NZ_JBPCOU010000064.1, forward strand.
AAAGGCGGGTTCGTCACCCTTCGGGAAGAGAGATTTTGAAGCCGCACTCCCAAGATACGTGGCCGCGAGCGCTTTCGCGCGTTGCTGGCCGACCGAGCAGAGCTTCCAGTCGTCGGCCTTCTCGCCGTGGCGCAAGATGATGATCCGCGCCGGCGCGGCGAGGCTGGGAGCGAGCCAGGCGACGAGAAGCAGAGCGGCCAAACCGAAGCGAACCATCATGACCGGGACCCTAACCGTTCACCCATGAAGCCGCCACACGACTTAGGGCTTCCACGCCTCACGTCTTCGTTATGCGATCCAGAATGGCGGCGCGCAGCTTGACGGCAACAGGGTCCCAATCCGCATTACGAGAGGCGATGAGCTGAGCCTGCGAGCGGAGGATAAGTCCATCCTCTAAAATCTTGAGATGATTGGCGCGGAGCGTGGTGCCGGTCGTGGTGATGTCAACGATAAGCTCCGCAGTGCCAGCCGCAGGCGTGCCCTCGGTGGCCCCTGCACTCTCGACGATGCGGTAGCCGGCGACCCCGTGGCTTGCGAAGAAGCGCCTTGTCAGATTCATGTATTTGGTTGCCACGCGCAGGCGTCGTCCGTGCTCGCGGGAGAACTGCGCCGCGACATCCTCCAAATCCACCATCCGGCTGACATCGATCCAACAATCGGGCACGGCGACCACCACATCCGCACGCCCGAAGCCGAGCGGCACAAGAAACTCCACCGTGCGGTCGACGTCGGTGAGCGTTTCGCGGATCAGATCTTCGCCGGTAATGCCAAGCTGCACGCGCCCGCTGCGCAGGTGATGAACGATCTCCGCGGCCGAGAGGAACACGATCTCGACGTCATCGAGACGCTCAAGGGCGCCGCGATAACCGCGCTCGTGGCCGGTCTTGCGCAATGACATGCCGCTCCGCGCAAAGAGTTCGGCGGCGGCGTCCTTGAGCCTGCCCTTCGAGGGAACAGCCAGGCTTAGTTTTGAGGATGCCTTTGCCATCAGCCGGCCCTCGCGACGGCGGCGAGCAGGCGCTGCGTGTGAATGGCCGAGCCCACGGCGGGAACATCGCGCGGCGCGCCGACATGGGCGAGCAAGCCATCGTAGCGGCCACCGCCGGCAATTTGCCCTATATCGCGCTGAGCCTCAGCCTCAATCTGGAAGACGAGGCCGGTGTAATATTCAAGGTCGCGGCCGAACTCGGTGGCAAATGTCGCGCGGCTGAGATCGATGCCGTTCTCCTCCAGACGCTGAAAGCGACGGACCGTAGCATCGAGCGCCGCACCGAGATCGATGCCCGCGCCCTTTGCAATCATGGCGATCCGGTTGGCGGCTTCCTTGGGGGGCGCGGATATTGCGAGGTAATACTCGATGACGGTCGCCACCTCCTTGCGCAGAGGATCGGAAAGCAGATCGGCACCGAGGTCGAGCAGGCGCGCCGTGATCTCGCTCAAGGCGCGATTGCCGACAAGCGGCAGGCTTTCCCTGTCGAGATAAGAGGCGACGAGCTGCTCAGCGCGTTCGGTGCTTTCTCCGCCTAGCTTCAGGGCGAGCACCGTAACGGAACCATTCTCTTGCGGCCGCTCGCCCTTGGCGAGCTTCGCAAGTAGCGCGTGAAAGACCGGGGGGCGCCAGAAATAGTGCCTTAGTTTCAAGCGCCAGCGCTCGGGCAATTCAAGGGCATCGAGAAGCGCGTAGAAGAGCGCGATATCGCCGAAACGCAGCGAGAAGCTGTTGAGGCCAGCCGCGCGCACTGCCTCGACCGCCAGAAGTACCACCTCGACATCCGCGCTTTCGCGATCGCTGACGCCGAAGCACTCGATCCCAGCCTGGCGAAATTCGCGCGGGTGGACCTGGGTCGCGCCGGAAGGCTGGAAGCGAAAGGCGGGACCGTTATAGCAATAGCGCGCCTCGACATCGGCGTCCGGGTGCCGTTCCAGATAGAGCCGCGAGACGGGGACGGTGAGATCCGGGCGGAGGCACAGCTCCTCGCCGGCAAGATCGGTGAAGACATAGGTTCGGCTTCGGATCCGTTCGCCGATCTGGTCGAGGAACACGTCGGCGGGCTGGATCACCGAAGGCGCAACCTGCTCGTAGCCCGCGCCCTTGAAGACGTCGACGAGCGCGGCGGCCTGGGCTTCGAGAGCCTCAAATCTTTGTGCGGATTCGGCAGGCATGACCCTACGCCTGGTGACGGGCGAGCACGCCCTTGACCGCCTCGACGAGCTGGTCTGCGGGCCTGGAGAACTGGGCTTCGGCCTGCTTCTTCAGATATTCGTCGCGGTCCTTGATGGCGCTGAGATTGACGCCAAGGATCAAGTCCTTGATGGTGACCTCGCCCTTCGCGAACTCGTCACCACCCTGGATGACGGCGCAGGGGCTGCCGCGCCGGTCGGCGTATTTGATCTGGACGCCCATCTTGTCGGAGTCGCCGAGATAGAGCTCGGCGCGGATGCCGGCGTTGCGGAGATCTTGCGCCATTTTCTGATAGTCAGCGATACGTGCGCGATCGAGCACCAGAACCACCACCGGGCCTTGCGTCGCGCTCTCCTCATACTTGCCGAGCAACTGCAATCCGAACAGGAGACGCGACACGCCGATGGAGATGCCGGTGGCCGGCACCTTCTCGCCGGTGAAGCGCTCGACGAGGCCGTCATAGCGGCCGCCGCTGACGACGGAGCCAAGCCGCACGAGCTGGCCCCGCTTGTCCTTGGTCGGGGCGGTGAGCTCCGCCTCGAAAACAGGGCCGGTGTAATATTCGAGGCCGCGGACGACCGAGGGATCGACCCGAATTCTTAGGCTCCCGTAGCCGGCCTCACTCGTTAGTGCGATAATCTCTCTAAGCTCTGCGATGCCTTCGTGACCCGCACTGCTGACCCCGATTGCTGTTTCAAAGTCCTCGAGAATGGACAAGTTGTCGAAGTAGCGACCTTCGTATTGAGGACGCTTTAGCTCGTCGTCGTATTTAGAACTGGCCAAGGCCTGAATTGAGCGCAACGGCTTTTCGCCAAAGCCCTCGACATCTTTCAGGTCCGCAAGAGACCAACTCTCATCGGAAGCCAGATAGTCCTTAAAGCATTTCATTATGAGTTCGATTTGCGTGGGGGAAAGCTGGGCTCCTTTGGTGAAGTCGCCGCTCTCGTCCTTGCGGCCCTTTCCGAGAAGAGCCCGCACTCCGGCCTCGCCCAAGCGATCTAACTTATCGATCGCGCGCAACACCGCGAGACGCTGCTCTGCATTCGTCGCGCCGCATTTATCCAGCACGCCGTCCAAAACCTTACGGCTATTGACCTTGACGACATAGTCTCCGCGATTGATACCGAGCGCCTCAAGCGTATCGGCGGCGAGCATGCAAAGCTCTGCATCGGCAGCGAGCGACGACGCGCCGACAGTGTCGGCATCGAATTGCATGAATTGGCGGAAGCGTCCCGGCCCCGGCTTCTCGTTGCGCCAGACGGGCCCAACCTGATAGCGGCGGAAGGGCTTTCCGAGCTGAGTGTTCTGCGCGACGTAGCGCGCGAGCGGCGCAGTCAAGTCATAGCGCAGCGAGAGCCACTGCTCGTCATCATCCTGGAACGAGAACACGCCCTCGTTGGGGCGATCCTGATCGGGCAGGAATTTGCCGAGCGCATCGGAATATTCGATCGCAGGCGTATCGAAGGGCTCAAACCCGTAGGACTCGAACACCTGCCGGATCGTGGCGAGCGACTTCTCGCGCGCGCGAATTTCACCTGCGGAGATATCCTGCAGGCCCTTCGGCAGGCGGGCCTCGGGACGGTCCGGCGTTTTATCATTCATGTAAGGATACGGCTGTTTGTAAGGGGTTCCAGCCGTCGCGTTCTAGCCCAACGCTCCCAGAGCGGCAAGCGACCTCGACTCCTCCGGGATGTTAAGCCTAGCGCGAGCGCCGCACTGCCGCTCCGGCCGGGACCGGATAAGCGACGAGCTCGCGCACGAGCTTCACCAACGCCTGCGGGTCGTAGGGCTTGTCCACGTAAAGGGTGATCTCGTCAGGCTCGGTGCCCATGATCGGCCGACACGATCGTAGCCCGTGAGGAACATCACTTTCAGAGGTCCTGCGTGCCGCCGCCGCGCCTCCGCGACGAATTCATGCCCGGCAAGCCGAATCGGTCAGAAGCAGATCGACATTGGGATGCTCTTTCAGCAGCTCAAGGCCCTGCTCGGCGCGCGCCGCGGTATGAACCTCGAATCCGCTTTCGCGAAGAATTTCTTCGGTCGCCATGCTCACGAGGAAATCGTCCTCCACGAAGATCACCTTCGGAGGCGTGGCATTTTGTTTGGCCGGCGAGCCCTCCGGTTTTTCCCAAGCTGTAGACCTGGCGCTCGCGTCAGCCAGGCTTGCCACGGCAAGAGAGGCTTGATGGTGCTGCCGCGGCCTGTACTGGACACGATGGTCACGTCGCCGCCGAGCTGCTTCACCATGCCATAGACAGTGCTGAGGCCGAGCCCACTGCCCTTACCGATGTCCTTGGTCGTAAAAAACGGCTCGAAGGCGTGCTCGATCACGCCGTTCGTCATGCCGTTTCCGGAATCGGATACCGAGACCGCCAAGTAATCACCGGGCGCCAACCTGTCGTGGTCTTGAATCGTGACGTTCGCGGTGGCGATGGTGAGAGTGCCGCCGCCCGGCATGGCGTCACAGGCATTGACAACGAGATTGAGAATGCTCGTCTGCAACTGCCTCGGATCGGCCCTGGCCGGCTTCAGGTCGCTGGCAAGTTCGAACCTGAGCTCTATGCTCTCGTTGCAGCTGCGCGTGATAAGCGCAGTGATCTCCTCCAAGGTCTATTGAGGTCCAGGGTCAGAGGTTGCATCATGCGCTTGCGCGCAAACACAAGCATCTGACTGGCAATGGAAGCGCCGTTGCGTGCAGCGGCAAGGGCCGCGTCTATCTGTGCAAGCGCAATCCCCTGTACGGCACCGCTCTGCTTGACGAGCTCCAAATTGCCGACGATTGCCGTGAGCGCATTATTGAAATCGTGAGCGACGCCGCCAGTGAGTTGGCCGAGCGATTCCATCTTTTGCGACTGCACCAACTCCTCATGCGCCTTCTCCAGGATTTGCTGCGCGAGGCGGCGCTCGGTGATGTCGCGGGTTACCTTGGCATAGCCGATCAGGGTGCCATCCTCTTCGCGGATGGGATCGATAAGACATTGGCCCAGAAGCGGCTGCCGTCCTTGCGCACGCGCCAACCTTCGGCTTCAAACCTTCCTTCTTCCGCGGCAATGCCAAGGGCACGGCGAGGCAGCCCGACCTCCTTGTCCTCCGGCGTATAGAAAAGCGAAAAGTCTTTGCCGACAATCTCGTCGGTCGCGTAGCCCTTGATGCGCCCCTGTTCCAGTTGGTGACCCGTCCATCGAGGTCGAGCATGTAGATGGCGTAATCGACGACCGCGTCGACGAGAAGACCGAAACGCTGCTCGCTATCGGCCAACGCCTTGCGTCGGTTGTCCTTGCTGGAGTGGCTGACGGATTTAAGGTTCATTATGCTCGCGACCCGTTCGGGCACCGAGAACGGATCGCCCCGATGGGAACATAGGAACCGGTTCTGGCGCAGGAAGCCTCTAGCGCTATGTAACCATAATAGGGCCGAAGCGTTCCGTCGGGGTTAAACGGTCGCCATCTCGACAAGGTTTTGAATGGGATGGATTTTAGACTTTAGCGGCTCCAAGCCCGCGGGCACGGGGCCGCCGGTCGCCCAATCCAGCAATTCCACGGTATGCACGACGGGTACGGCGCTTCCAGCCCGGAGCTGGTTAATACAGCCGATGTTGCCTGTGGCGACCACATCCGGCTTCACGCTGGCGACATTGGCGAGCTTCCGGTCGCGCAACTCCGCGGAAAGCTGCGGCTGGAGGATGTTGTAGGTTCCGGCGGAGCCACAGCAGATATGGCCTTCCGGGACCTCCAGAACGGTGAAGCCCGCCTGGGAAAGCAGAGTCCTTGGCTCGATCTCCACGCGCTGGCCGTGCTGCAGTGAGCAGGCGGAGTGATAGGCGACCTTGATGCTGGTCCACATCAGGGGCGTCGTCATGCCGGCTTCCTCGATGAACTCCGTGATGTCGCGAGCGAGCGCCGAGACTTGGCTTGCGCGTTCGGCATAGCCCCGGTCGCGCGCGAGCAGATGACCGTAATCCTTGATCATAGTGCCGCAGCCCGACGCTGTAATTAGGATTGCGTCGAACGGGCCTTCGCGCATCGCCGCGGTCCAGGCATCCACATTGTGCCGCGCAGACGCCAGCGCCTCATCGGTATGACCGAGATGATGGGTGAGTGCGCCGCAACAGGCCTCATCCTTGACGATGACCACGTCGACGCCGTGGCGCTTCAGCAGGCGAATAGCGGCGCGATTGATGGAGGGCTGCATCACCTCCTGAACGCAGCCGAGCATGAGCGCCACGCGCCGTATGCGGCGCTCATCGGTGCGAATCAAATCCTTCGGCTTGCGCAATTTGAGGCGCGGAAGGCGCGGCGGGACGAGCGCAAGGCTGGCGGCAACGCGCTTCAATCCGACGGCCTCGAATAGACTTCGCAATGGCCTCGCCATCGAGCCGAAGAACAGCACGAAGCGGAAGCGGCTGCGGTAAGGCAGGACCTTGCGTAAGAACCAGCGCAGGGACCGTTCCCCAAGAGGGCGATGTGCCTTCGTCTCGATGCGGGCGCGAGCCATGTCGACGAGATGCATGTAGTCCACGCCGCTCGGGCACGTCGTCACGCATGATAGGCACGACAGGCAGCGGTCGATGTGACGCGTGATTGTTGGCGTCACTTCGCCCTGCTCGAACAGCTGTTTCATGAGATAGATGCGACCGCGAGGCGAATCGCGCTCATCGCCGAGAACGACATAAGTCGGACAGGTTGCCGTGCAGAGGCCGCAATGAATGCAGCGGCGCAGAATCGAGTCAGCTCTTGCCAGAGTTGGATCCTCGAGCTGGAAGTCGGTGAAGTTCGTTTGCATCGTCTCGCCCTAGCTTTCCGGATACATGCGGCCGGGATTGAGGATACCGGCTGGATCGAATGCCGCTTTGAGCTTTGCCGACAGCGCCATCAGAGGCGCATCGAGCGGCTGAAAGACGTCGATGCTTGCGCGCGCCGTAGCATCGGCGCGGATCAGCGTGGCGTGGCCACCAAACTCCGCGAGGTTGCGACGGATCTCGATAGCGCCGGCATCGAGGATCGGCCCGGTTTCCAACCAAACCAAGCCACCGGCCCAATCGTAGTAGGCCCGCGTCTCCAGGGTGCGGGCGATGGTCGAAATGAGCTTGGCCACGACGGAGGGCCGGGTTGCGATGCGCCAAAGCGGACGCTCGGGGGAACCGCAAAACATCTTCAATCCCCGAAGCTCCGTCCAGAAGGCTCGGCTACGCGCCCTATCGAGCTCGACGTCGGGATTGTAGGCAGCGAGCATGTCTTTCAGGCGCGCGGTGCGATAGCGAACGGAGCTTGAGAAATTCTCCACCCTGATCGCCGTCACTGAATTGCCGGCGCTGGCGATTGCACGATCCGAAAGCCTGGCTGCCAGCTCCTTTTGGAGATGCGCCGCGCCGGAAACCTCAAACGGCGTGCCGACGGCAACGCGCAGCGCCTCGATCGCGGTCTGGTCGGGAAGACCAAAACAAAGGAGCGTCCGGACCTCCTCGCGCGCCGGCAGGACCTTCAGGGTGACTTCGGTCATGATGGCAAGCGTGCCCCAAGAGCCTGCAAGCGCGCGGCCAAGATCGTAACCGGTGACGTTCTTCATCACGCGGCCGCCGGCTTTGAACATCTCGCCACGTCCGTTCACCGCCTTGACGCCGAGGACATTGTCGCGCGCAGCGCCGGCAAGCGCGCGGCGGGAGCCTGAGAGATTTGTCGCAACCATCGCCCCGATTGAGGTCTGGCCGGGATCAGAGCCAAGGGCAGGCCCAAGATCGATGGGCTCGAACGCAAACTCCTGGCCGTATTCATCAAGGAGGCGCTCGATCTCCACAATCGGCGTTCCCGCCCATGCCGTGAGCACAAGCTCGGCAGGCTCGTAGAGCGAGACACCGAACAAGGCTTCGGTACTGACGATTGCTGCCGCCTGAACCGGCCTGCCGACCTCCATCTTGCTGCCGCGGCCCCGCACCTCGATGGGCGTGTTCGTGGCTGCCGCTGCGGCGACGAGAGAGGCCATCTCCTCTTCGGACTGCGGGGCATGAAAGCCGAGGCGGATATGCACATTCACTGGAGGTCACGTCCTTCGAGGGGAAACACCTTCGCCGGATTGAGCAACCAATCCCGGTCAAAAGCAGTCTTGACCCGCATTTGCTGCGCCAGGTCCGCGATAGAGTATTGCGTGGACATCAGATCGCGCTTTTCGATGCCGACACCATGCTCGCCAGTCAGGCAGCCGCCAAGCTCGACGCACAGTTTTAGGATTTCGGCGCCACAAAGTTCCACCCGCTCGAGTTCAACTGGATCGTTGGCATTATAGAGAATGAGCGGATGCAGATTGCCGTCGCCGGCATGGAAGATATTTGCAACATCGAAATGGTGGCGGCTACAGATGAGACTGATTTTTTGCAGAGCCTCCGGCAGCCGTGACAGGGGAATGACGCCATCCATGCAGTAATAGTCCGAGATCTGGCCCATGGCACCGAACGCGGCCTTGCGGCCATTCCAGATTGCAGCGCTCTCCTCGACGCTGCGGCTCACCCGTACGGCGACTGGATCGTAGCGTTCGGCGATCTCGACGATCGCTTCCAACAGAATATCGACCTCGTCCTCGGACCCTTCCACCTCGACGATCAGCAATGCATCCACGTCGAGCGGATAGCCCGCGCCGGCAAAGTTCTCACAGACCTGGATGGCCGGGTTATCCATGTACTCGATCGCAACAGGAACGATGCCGGCTGCGATGATGCCTGCAACGCAGGCGCCTGCGGCTTCCGCCGAGGCGAAACCGAGCAGCATCGGACGGGTTCTCTCCGGCGCCTTGATGAGACGGACGGTAGCCTCAGTGACAATGCCGAGCTGCCCTTCCGAGCCCACAATGAGCGCCAGAAAATCGTAGCCAGCCGCGTCCAGGAAAGGACCCCCGATATCGAGGATTTCGCCATCCATCATGACGATGCGCACGCCCAAAATATGGTTCACGGTGACACCGTGTTTCAGGCAGTGAGCCCCTCCGGCATTGGTCGCGATGTTGCCGCCGATGGTGCATGCGAGCTGGCTAGAGGGGTCCGGCGCGTAGAAATACCCATGCGGACTCGCACTTTGAGAAATGGCGATGTTGGTGACGCCGGCCTCGACGCGCGCTACCTGATCAATCGGGTCGACGGCAAGCACCCGTGTCATGCGCGAAAGGCCGAGCACGATCGCATCAGCAAGGGGTAGCGCGCCGCCTGCGAGTGACGTCCCTGCGCCGCGCGGCACGACCTTGATGCCGTCCTCGTAGCAAAACGCCAAGATGGCGCTCACCTCTTCCGTGCTCGAGGGCAGCACGACGGCAAGTGGCACGCAGCGATAGGCGGTCAGGGCATCGGATTCGAAGGTGCGACACCCCTCCTCGTCGCTGATCAAGATCGCGCTGGGGACGAGCTTTTTGAGCTGTTTTAAAATCTCAGGGCGGCGCGCGAGGATCGCGGCGTCAGGTTCTGGAAGGGCGAGTAGAGACATTCGAAGCTCCGGGCGGCTTTCCCTCTAAATCCGGAGGCAAGCCGCTGTTTTAGTCTTTCGCATGCGCAGGACGCATGGGCAATACGCCACCTCAGTCAAGCCACAGGAACACGGAAACGCAACCCTCTCAGCCTACGCCGAGTTAGGATGTCGCAGCTAAGGGCCTTGGGCTTCTGATAAAGTCGCCCCGTTTCTGGCCACTTAGAGGAGACGCGAAAAGAACCGTCCGAGAAGAGACCGGGGCATCTCTCTTCGACTTGACCGTCAACAAGGAGGAACTGAGGATGAGAAACGTTGGGCTTATCGGGCTCAGCGCTGTTTTGCTTGCGGGCTTCAGTGCGCCGGCTTTCGCGGCCGGCGATGCTACTAAAGGCAAGGCGGCTTTTGCCAAATGTGGGATCTGTCATCAATCGGCGAGGGTGCAAAGCCTTTGATCGGGCCGCCCCTTACAACATCGTCGGACACAAGGCCGCTGCCCAGGCCGGCTTCGCCTATTCGCCTGGGCTGAAAAAGCTCGGCGACGGGGGCTGACCTGGACCGAAGAGAATCTCAACAAATGGATCACCGACCCAAAGTCGATGGTTCCCGATTCGCCGATGGCGCTTGCCTTCCAAGGAATCCCCGATGCCGGTGAACCCGCCGACATTATCGCTTACGTACGCGGGTGGCTGGGCTAAGGCTCCCCTCCCCCTACGGAAGCCTGCGGCAGGGCTCCTGCTTCGCCCTTTCCAAATTGAGTCAGATCGTCGAGCACCTCCTTGAAGAAGGGGTCCTTGCCGCTTTCTTCCTGCGCGACCTCGGCCCAAGCTTCGCGGAAAGCGGTGAGGACTTCGTCTGGCCATGGCGCGATGCGCACGCCGTCCCGGGCAAAATCGGCGAGTGCTTTTTTCTGGGCCCGCCCACTCTCAGCGAGAGTCTCGAGCAGCATCGCTTCGCACGCGGTCTCGATCAGCGCCTGCTGCTGATCGTCTAGGGTATTCCAGCGATCCTTATTGATGAGAAGCTCGAGCACCGTTTCGGGCTGATGCCAGCCGGGCACGTAGATGAGCTTGACCTTCCCTTGCAGATTCTGACGCTGGTCAACGCTCGGTGGATAAAGCTCGGCGGCGTCGATCTGATTTTTTTCGAACGCGGCTGCCACCGCGCCTCCCGGCACGACAACAGTCTTGGCACCGAGGCGCGCCATAACGCGACCGCCAAGGCCGAAGATGCGCATCCGCAGGCCCTCGAAATCCGCCTTGCTGTCGATCACTTTGGCGAACCAGCCGCCGGTCTCGCCGCCGCCAAACGTGCACGGGATCACATGGATTTTGTAGCCGGCCTGGTCGTACATTTTTTGATAAAGCTTGCGACCGTTGCCGGCCTGGAACCAGTCAACATAGCCCTTGGCGTCGGGTCCGAATGGGAACCCCGAGAACAGCGCGGCTGCGGGAATCTTTGCCGCCCAAAAGCTCGGCGCGGAGAAGCCCGCGTCCGCGCTGCCGCCTGAAACCTGGTCGAGAATATCCTTCGTCTCGGTACCCTGCCCGGGCTGCCGCAGATCAAGCCCGAGCTGCCCCGCCGAGAGCTTCTGGATACGCTTGGCCAAGCTGGTTGCGGGCTGTCCGAGGCCAGGAAGATGCGTGCCGTAGATCGTCGGCGTGACGAGGCGGAGCGGATCGGCAACGTTCGCCGCCGGTCCTGCCGCCAAGGAGAACAGCGCAGCTAGAATTGGCCCCCCACATCTGCGCATGTTCGCTCCCTTACAGTCGCACACTCAAGCCTTCGCCGGCTTTTTGTTGTCGGATGCTACAGCCTCCACGGCGTGGTTTGCCACCGGCGTGACTTTTTTGGGCATGCCCGACCTCAGGCGAGTCTGGAAAATCCTCGCCTTTCCGCTGGTTC
>NZ_JBPCOU010000017.1:0-6337 GCF_050999895.1 Methyloceanibacter sp.
TGGGGCCTAGCAGCTGTGGGACCCGCGTCTCGAGATCCTTCCGTCGTGGCCTAAGCTGCGGGGATTGCCGCGCGACCGTTCGCGCAATGTGCTGTTCAATCATTTGGGTTTGCGCGAGGACGAGAAAGGCCTCGTCATCCGGCCCGACTGCGCCGATGTTCCGTATTTCCTGCGCGCCTATTTCGCCTTCAAAATGGGGCTGCCCTTCGGCTACGCGAAGTGCTCGCGCGGCGACGGCGGCCGGGCGCCGAAATGTTCGCAGTGGTGGAACATCGCGAACGAGGAGCCGCCGCAACCACCGTTAGTGCCGAAGATCGCGCCGGCTCCGGCTGGCAGTCTGTTCGGCCTTTTTGCACCGCCCACGCCGACGCCCGTCATGGCGCCTGTGCCAAAGCTTCCGACCAGGCCGCCGGGGCTTGTGCCCGGATTCGGCTATTATCTGCGCACGACGATCGCCAACGGCGTGCATTCCGGCAATGGGCGAACGGCGGCAGACGACCACGACACCGATTATTATCCGGTGCCCCTCAGTCAGGATGCACTCCGTCCCGGCACGATCTACGCCGATCCTTACGGGCACGTCCTCGTCCTCGTGAAGCGCGTGGCGCAGTCGGGCGAGGGGGCGGGCGTTTTCCTCGCCGTGGACGGCCAGCCCGACGGGACGGTCGCGCGGAAGCGTTTTTGGCGCGGCAATTTCCTGTTCGCGCAGGACCCCGCGCTCGGCGATCCCGGATTCAAGCGCTTCCGCCCGATCGTGCGCGAGAAGAATGGCGGTTTGCGGCGGCTGACCAACGACGAGATCGCGAAAGACGCGGACTACGGTGACTATTCGCTCGATCAGTCGAAGCTCAGTGTGGAAGACTTTTACGATCGCATGGACGACGTAATGTCGCCTGACCCGCTCGATCCCGTGCGCGCGATGAAGGAGGTGGTGACGTCGCTCGAGGAGCAGGTCAACGCCCGCGTGGTCTCGGTGGAAAACGGGCGCAAGTATCAAGTCGGCGGGGGCGGCGAGGTGGATATGCCCGACGGCGCGTCCATCTTCGAGACCACCGGCACTTGGGAGGACTTCGCCACGCCGTCACGCGATTTGCGTCTCTTAATCGCAATCGACGTGGTGCGCGGCTTGCCGGATCGCGTCGCGCGGCGGCCCGAGCGCTACGACATGCCGAAGGACAAGAGCGTAGCCGAGGTCAAGGCCGAATTGGAGACAATGCTCGCCTCGGAGCTTGCTGCGCGCCAGTTTTCCTATGCGCGCAGCGACGGCTCGCAATGGACGCTCGCGCTCAAGGATGTGCTCGACCGCACGGCGGCGCTCGAGATGGCCTACAACATCAACGACTGCGTCGAGCTGCGCTGGGGCGCGCCCGATAACAGCGAGGAAGACGCGACGTGCAAGCGGAATGCGCCGGCCGCGCAGCGTGCGAAGATGACGGAATATCGCGCATGGTTCAGCGAGCGGCGCCGCCCGCCGCGCGGCTAGACATTGTCCTCGAAGCGCGATTGGACGACGCGACGCATCTGCGCGGCAGGATGAGCGGCCCCCAAGCAACGCGGAAACCTTCGTGATTGCCCAAGAATGGCCACGCGGCTAGATTACGGGACTTGTTCTGCCATACCAGATAAGGGGACCGATGCCCGACGTCGCAAAGCTTAGCAGAGTGGTCGCCTTCCTCCGGGCCGAAAATCCGTTGGAAGACATCTCCGTAAACCCTGTCGTCAAACATCCGCACAACACGAGCCGCACCATCCCGGAGAGGCTGCCGCCGGCGAAGATCAAAGAACTCTCTCAGTTGCAGCCCGCGAAAGCGGTCGCGGCGACCGCCGGCGAATGGGTCGCGATTGGCGCGGCGATCGCTCTGTGCGCGACTTTCTGGCACCCGATAGTTTATCTGATCGCGGTCGTGTTTATCGGCGCGCGCCAGCACGCGCTGATGATCCTCGGACACGACGCCTCGCATTACCGCATTCTGCCGACGCGCTGGCAGAATGACCTGTTTGCGAACCTGTTCCTGATGTGGCCGATGTTCGCCTCGGTCGAGGGCTTCCGCAAGTTTCACGGCACGCACCACCAATATACGAATCTTCCTGATGACGGGAATCGCCATATCTGGCGCACGCACGACGCCGCAGGGGAGCTTGCACCAGACTGGCAGTTTCCAAAGACGAAGACGGGCTTGGCGCTCGTGCTCTTGCGCCGCGCCGCCTTCCTCACCGGCATGTTCTGGATCGTGCGTGGCGTGGTCGGCTCGTTTCTCGTGCCGTCGCCGCATTGGATGCTCGCTGCGAAGCTCGTGTTCTATGGATCGGCCGCGGGAGCCCTGACCTTTTTCGGCGCCTGGTACGCATTCCTGCTGTGTTGGATCGTGCCGTATTGCACTTGGCATATCGCCGCCCAGTATATCCGGCTCATCTGCGAGCACAGCGCCGTCGAAAGCGACGAGGAAGAGTACGCGGTCACCCGCACCACGGTGCCGACGCGGCTCGAGTCCATCTTCATCTTGCCTCGCAATATCGGTTACCACATCGAGCATCACTGGTATCCGAGCGTGCCGTTCTACCGGCTACCGGAATTGCACCGTGAGCTGATGGCGCGCGAGGGCTTTCAGACCAAGGCCGTCGTCAGCCGCTCTGTTTTCGCCTCGCTCGCCGAGTGCGTGCGGGAGTCCGCCGCGCAGGGCCGCCGTGAGACAGGCGTGCTCGCGGGCTAACGTGCCGCCGGCTCCGACGCCGCTTGCGGCTCCCCACATACCTATGCTTCGGTGCGGCGAAAGCACGATAAGGCAGACGCATGGATGCGAGAGCCGACAGCAAGAGCGTAAAGCAACTCGCGGCCGCGCGCCGGCTCATCGCCGAGATCGGCGAAGCGCTCGATATCGATGTTTCGGTGATGCTGTGGGACGGGAGCCGCGTGCCGCTCGGCCGCAACGTGACGGGCCCGCTCATTTTCACCATCGCGGGGCCGGGCGTCGTCACCTCGATGCTGCGTCGGCCGACGCTCGACCGCCTCATCCGCCTCTACGCCAAGGGACGCGTTGGGCTCGAAGGCGGCACGCTGATCGATCTCGGATTGCAGCTTCAGCAAAAGAGTACGCGCAACCGCCTGAAAGGGTTGAGCAAGCGCAAGCTCGCCGCCGCCCTCCTGCCGTTCCTGTTCGCCCCCGCCGACAGGCCGGGCCGCAGCCGCGACTATGCCGGCGACGAGACCGGTCGCGGCCGCGCGCCTGAGGAGAACCGCGGCTTCGTGCAGTTCCACTACGATGTTTCCAACGAATTCTACGCGCTCTTCCTCGACCCCGAGATGCAATATTCCTGCGCTTATTTCACAGACTGGACGGGCACGGTGGATCAGGCGCAACGGGATAAGCTCGAGATGATCTGCCGCAAGCTCAGGCTGAAGCCGGGCGAACGCATGCTCGATATCGGCTGCGGATGGGGCGGCCTCGTCTCCTATGCCGCAAAAAATTTCGGCGTCACCGCGCATGGCATCACCATGTCGGAGACCCAACTCGCCTTCGCGCGTGACAAGATCGCGGCCGAAGGCCTGAGTGGCAAGGTCACGGTGGAGCTGAGGGACTACGCGCTTGTCGAGGGCCAATACGACAAGATCGCCTCGATCGGCATGTACGAGCATATCGGTCTTGCCAATATCCCCGTCTATTTGACCAAGGTGCGCTCGCTGCTCGCCGACGGCGGGCTCTTTCTCAATCACGCGATCTCGCGCCGCGCCAAGCGCAAGCAGACGCGTCTCGGCAGCCGACCGGAGCAGCGCGCGATCATGCGCTACATCTTTCCCGGTGGCGAGCTCGACGATATCGGCCATACCGTGCAGGAGATGGAGATCAACGGCTTCGAAGTGCAGGACGTTGAGAACTGGCGCCGCCATTACGCGCTCACCACGCGGGCCTGGTGCGAGCGCCTGACGGGGCGGCGCGAGGAGGCCGAGGCGATGGTCGGGCCCGAGGTGGTGCGGCTCTGGCTTGCCTATCTCGCCGGCGTGTCGCTCGCCTTCACGCGGGGCACGCTGCGCATCTACCAGACGCTCGTCAGCAAGCAGGCCAAGGGGCCGTCACCGCTGCCGCCGACCCGCGCCGATCTGTATCGCTGAGTCTTACGCGGGTTGGTCGATTCGAAGCGCTTGTCGAGATGGCCGGCACTTCGCGCCTGAGTCGTTTCACGAACAACTTTCATAAACTTGGCTTCATCTCATGGGAACGGACAATCGCAGGTCCACCATTCCTTGCTGAACGTGGTCTTGCATGACAACCCGGCAATCCGCGGCGGAAAAGATGAGGCTAATTTCCTGACTGAGCAATTTTGACCAGCTTTCCGCTCCAGTCCTTTTATGCTCAGCACTGTCATTCCTCCGGATCAGTGAAGAGAAGTGTCATGTCAATGTTAGTAATGAGATGCCCGCGCACCGGGCAGGAAGTGCCGACGGGAATAGAGACCGACCCCGACAGCTTCCGAGTTATTCCCGACGTCATGGTCTACACAACTTGCCCGCATTGCGGCATCGATCATGCCTGGTGGCCCAATGAAGCCTGGCTTGCCGACCGCGTGCCTCGCGCAGCGGCATAGGCGACCATAACATGAGGTCCGGTAGCTCTCCCTGCTGAAGCGGATCTGTGCCGGTTCGCGTCGCGGTCGTGTGCTCCGGTCCTGGATGCCGGGTTGGAACCGTTAGGGCGTGGCGCGACTATGCAGATGTGACAGATCTCCCGACCCAGCGGCGGGCCCGCCGCGCGATGCGCGTCATCCTCGCGGCCTTCTACCTCATCGGCGGCATCGGTCATCTGCTGATCCCCGATCGCTTTCTGCCCATCGTTCCGGACGCCGTGCCCTTTCCGCGTGAGGTGATCCTAGCGACCGGGCTGTGCGAGATTGCCGGTGCGCTTGGCTTGCTCACGCGACGCTTCCGTTGGTGGGCCGGGCTCGCCCTCGCGGTCTATGCGGCGTGCGTGTTTCCGGCCAACCTCAAACATGCTTTCGAAGGCGTGCCGGTACCGCCGCTGCCGGAAAGTTGGTGGTATCACGGGCCACGCCTTATCTTGCAGCCAATCCTTGTGTGGTGGGCGCTCTTTGCAGCAGGCGTGGTCGACTGGCCGTTTGGGCAGTCAGGGGCTAAAACCCGCGAGCCGAGAAGCGGGGCAGCGAAAAGGACAGAGAACGATGGTCAAGGTCACCTATAGAATTGTGCAGCATGAAGACGGCTGGGCTTACAAGGTCGGCGATGTGTTCTCCGAGACCTTTCCCTCGCATGATGGAGCGCTCGCCGCGGCGAAGCTGGCGGCGGCCGAGCAGCGCGTTCCCGGCGAGACCACGGGCATCGAATATGAAACCGCAGACGGCAAGTGGCATGAAGAACTCGAGGCGGGCGATGACCGGCCCGAGACCGAAGTCGAGGACGATGCTTAAGCTCATCCGCTGCGTGTTTCAGCTAACGGCGGTCGCTCTCGCGTCCGTTGCCTTTGCAGACGCGGCTTTTGCATGCGCCTGCTGCACCAATCCGGGGCAGCGCTATGTCGAGGTCGTGCAGCTCGATTCCGGCCGGCGTGACGAGATTGAGTCGCTGCGGTTCGCGAAAAGCGCGGAGCTTTATGTCGGCGAGGCCGGCGTCGAGATCGTCCAGGGCATCGCAACGCCGTCGGAACGCTACGACGTCGACGTGAAATGGGAGAACGGCCACGCAAAATTCGCGCTTCGCGACGAGGCGGGCCACGAAGGCACGCTGACCCTCGCAGTGCCTGACAAGATCACCATCTTCGAGGTCGATCCACGCGACAGTCCGGGTCAAGGCACCGAGCCAACCCTCTATAAGGAATGGAAGCTGACGGGGCGGGTGACGGGCGCCGGCGTCTTCAACACCGGCAGCGAGGGCAAGCCGCTCCTGACGCTGATCCTGCAAGGCCGCGGCAATTCCTGCACGTCGGCGGCCGACTTCACGCATTGGACGCTCGTGATGCAAGGCACCAAGGGGTATTACACCTTGTTCGGCGCGCTCGCCAAGCCATAGGCGCGCGAGTTCGCGGCGTGGGACAAAAAAGGACGGCAGACTTTCGCCTGCCGTCCCTCAATTCAGAATCCAAACGCTGTTACGGGCAGAGCCAAATCGGGCCGGCCAGGATGCAACCGCGGCCCCGCAACCCATAGGGCCGGGCGCTGTAGCGGTAGTTGTAGCTACGGCCGGCGTAGAAGTTTCTGTTGTTGTAGTTCCTCTTGCCGTATTTCCAATTGCCCTTCCTGCCCCGGTTGTTGCTCCAGTTTTTGTTATTGTTCCAATTGTTCTTGTTGTTCCAGTTGCGCTTGTTGTTCCATTCCGTCTTGACCTGGATCA
>NZ_JBPCOU010000020.1:0-6401 GCF_050999895.1 Methyloceanibacter sp.
GTGCTCCATGAGCGACAACGTCGCGGTGGAGGCGCCGAACGTGCAGTTCGTGCGGCCCTGCAATCTTTGCCCGCATATGAAGCGCATCACCTTGCCAAAAATTCTGGACTCGCTCGTCTTCCTCAAAGAGGAGGTGACGATTCCGCCGGAGGTCGCCGAGCGGGCGCGCGCCGCCGTCGAGCGCATGATCAATCTCAATCACTGACCACGGACGCCGAGCGGCGGACATTGGGTGAACATCATGATCGAAGCTCCGAAAGCAGTACGCCGCCCCGTGAGCGACGGCATCGTCATTGTCGGCGCCGGCCTCGCCGGGCTGTTCACCGCGCTCAAGCTCGCGCCGCTGCCCGTCACCGTGGTGTCGGCCGCTCGTTTCGGCGAAGGCGGTTCGAGCTTTTGGGCGCAAGCGGGAATCGCCGCGGCCATCGCCGAAGGCGATACCCCGGAAGCTCATGCCGCCGACACCATTGTCGCGGGCGCGGGTATCGTCGATGAGAAGATCGCGTTCCTGATGGCGCGCGAGGCCCGCGAGCGCATCCAGGATCTGCTCGCCTACGGCGTGCCATTCGACCGTGACCTCGAAGGACATCTGAGCCTTGCGCGCGAGGCTGCGCATGGGCGCAACCGCATTCTTCACGTCAAGGGCGACACCGCCGGCAGCGCCATCATGGCGGCGCTGATCGATGCCGTCCGGCGCACGCCGTCGATCGAGGTGCTGGAGGGCTTCGCGGCACGCGATCTTATCGTGGACGATGGGCGCGTTGCCGGTGTGGAGCTGGAGGCCGTGGCGGCAAACATCTTCGGAATGCGTCTCAGCCTTCCCGCCAGCGCGGTCGTTCTCGCAACCGGCGGTGCCGGACAGATCTATGCCATCACCACCAACCCGCGCGCCGCGCGCGGCGAAGGTATCGCCATCGCCGCCCGAGCCGGCGCCATCATAGCGGACGCGGAGTTCATGCAGTTTCATCCGACCGCCATCAATATCGGCCGCGACCCCGCGCCACTCGCGACCGAGGCGCTGCGCGGCGAAGGCGCGACCCTCATCAACGGGCGCGGCGAACGCTTCATGCGCGCGTTGCACGACGATGCCGAGCTTGCGCCGCGCGACATCGTGGCGCGCGCGGTCTATCGCGAGGTCACGAGCGGGCGTGGCGCGTTTCTCAACTGCCGGCATCTCGGTGCCAACCTTGCCGCTCACTTTCCAACCGTCTCGGCAATCTGCCGCGAGGCCGGAATCGATCCCATGAAAGAGGCGATCCCCATCGCGCCAGCCGCCCACTACGACATGGGCGGCATTCTCACCGACGCGGAGGGGCGGAGCTCAGTCGACGGGTTGTGGGCCTGCGGCGAGGTGGCCTCGACCGGGGCGCACGGCGCGAACCGGCTCGCCTCGAATTCGCTGCTGGAGGCCGTGGTGTTCGGCGCACGCGTCGCTGCCAATATCGCCGGAACGCTGCCCACACCGCTGCGGCAGCCGCTCCGACGCGCCGCCGGGCCCGTGCGCGTGACATCCAAGCAGAGCGCGCGCGCCCTTCAGACGCTGCGGACCACCATGGCGGCCGAAGTCGGCGTCATTCGCGACGCCCAATCCTTGACCGCGGCGCTCGCGACCATCGGCGCCCTCGAAGCCGAGGCCGGCGGCGACCGGTCCCTCGCCAACATGCTGACGACGGCAAAACTCGTCACCGCCGCCGCTCTCAACCGGCGGGAAAGCCGCGGCGCGCATTTCCGCAGCGACTACCCGCAGGCGAGCGACGCCCTCGCCCGGCGCAGCTTCCTGCGGCTCGCGGACGCTGACGCCATCGCTCGCGAAGCCATTGATATGCGCCGGTCGGCGGCACCGCGCCTCGCGCTCGTACATGCATGACGGACGACGCCGTTAGGCTGGAGCTGCCTTCCCCGCTGGTGAAAGAGGCCGTTGCCGTAGCCCTCGCCGAGGACCTTGGCACCGCTGGCGACATTACCACAGACGCCATCGTACCGCCCGACGCGAGGGGCAAGGCCGAGATCGTGATGCGCGAGGCGGGCGTGGTCGCAGGCCTGCCGCTGGCGGACGCGGCCTTTCGGGCTCTCGATCCCGATGTCAGCTTCGTCGCACGGGTCGCGGACGGAACAAAGATCGACGCCGGCACGGCCGTTGCGCAGATTGAGGCTACAACGCGTGCGATCCTCACCGGCGAAAGGACCGTGCTCAATTTCATCGGCCGCTTGAGCGGCATCGCAACCCTCACCGCCAAATATGCCGCCGCTGTCGAGGGGACCCGGACCCGCATAGCCTGCACACGCAAGACGACGCCCGGTTTGCGCGCTCTGGAGAAATATGCCGTGCGGGCGGGCGGTGGGCTCAATCACCGTTTCGGCCTCTATGACGCGGTGCTGGTGAAGGACAATCACATCGCCGCTGCCGGTGGAATGCGACAGGCACTAGAGGGCTTGCGCGCGCGCGTCGGGCATATGGTCAAGGTCGAGGTTGAGGTGGATACGCTGCAGCAGCTGCAAGAGGCGCTGCTTTATCCCATCGATGCCGTGCTGCTCGACAATATGGACATCGCCAGCCTGAAGGAGGCGGTGGCTCTGGCGGACGGCCGCGTCATAACGGAGGCGTCCGGCGGGGTAACATTAGAGACTGTGAGGGAAATCGCGGAAACCGGCGTCGACCTTATCTCGGTCGGAGCGCTTACTCACTCGCCGAGAAACCTAGACTCATCGCTGGAGTGGGTGAGCTAGTGGTGTCGGCGACAGTGGAGACGAGTGAGATCGCAGATCCGACCAGGCCGCTCGAGGCCTGTTGAGCGTCGGCAGTCACCGGGCTCGCCGTCGCCGAGGCCTGCACGACGTAGGGCGCCTCGTTGCGCTTCTTGTAGAAGACGTGGCGGCCGATGGAATCGATCTTGTTCATCTTCCTGGCCCAGCCCGGTCGCACATAATCAGCATGGTAGAACGTGGAATAGCCGACCTCGGGAAGCCATTCCTGGCCGGAGGTGATTTGGCGTGAAAGCTCCTGCGCGAGTTCCCACTGCGTGTTGTTTTTCGGCGTGTCCGTATGACCGTCGCAGGCGAAAGAGAACTGACAGCCCCTCTGCATCTGCCCTTGATAGACGACACCGCAGATGGTTTCGGGGAAGAGCGGACTGCGCACGCGATTCATGATCACCTGACCGACCGCGATCTGACCGTGTACCGGCTCACCGCGTGCCTCGAAATAGATCGCTGTCGACAGGCAGCGGCGCTCGCGCTCCTCGAACTCCGCCTGGCTCTCGCCTTGATAGCGGAAGTTCAGAGCCTTCGGCGTCGGACGATATGCGACTGATTCGGGCTTTGGCCGCGGCATGGCGTCATTCCAGGTCGATTCGTAATCCATGGCGTCGGAATTGAGCGGTGACGACATGAACAACGCGGCGGAGAGCCCCTCCTCGATCGGCCCCTTAAGCGCGGCCTCGCTGATGGTCGGCTTCAGGCGGTCGCCCTTGCGGTCGCGGCTGACCATGCCGCCGCCAAACAGAGCCGCCACCGTCGCATTGGTGCCCATCACGCTCGCAGCGATGCGCTGCTTGCCGGCGTAAGTCGTTGTCATCACGACGAGGTATTGATCGGCGCGGGGACCTTTGCCGCCGGCGCTGAAGAGCTGGGCTGCCGCTTGCGGGAGGGCTTGTGATTCGGCGCCGGCTTTGGGCAGCGTGCGCTCATAGGCCGAGCCCTTGCCGGCGAGATAGAGCTCGATTTCAAAAGCAATGGGATTGCCTGGAACGGCGGCGACGTAACCCAATCCAATCAACGGAAGCGGTACAAACGCAGCTAAAGCGTGCCACACCCGCGAAGGTAAGCGTCGGCGCATGGTCCCTCCATGGGTAGGTCCCCTACCCATTCTTGGAAGTCCGTCCTACGCGCCGGACGGCCCTCCATTCTCCACGTTTACGCCATGGTACGCAGGCGCACGCGGAGGTCGTTCCCCGTCAGGGACTCAGGCAAAAAGGTGGGAAATGCGCAGTTTTATCTCAGTCCCCCACCGGATCACGCCCGGATACCCCCGTTTTAGTTGCCCTCAGGTTGCACGACAATTTGGGGCAAATTGTGGTAAACGCCGTAAACGATCGCTTGCCTTTAACGAGACAAGGCTAACGAAGTCTTTCCGCTCGTCCTAAAACTGCCTGAGCCGCGGCGAGCCGCGCGACGGGCACCCGGTAGGGCGAGCAGGACACGTAGTCGAGGCCGATTTCTTCGCAGAAAATAATGGTTTCCGGGTCGCCGCCATGCTCGCCGCAGATGCCGACCTTAAGGCCTGGCTTTGCCTCGCGCCCCCGCGTGGCGCCGATGCGCATCAGTTCGCCCACAGCGGGGTCCAACGTGACGAAGGGGTCGTAATGAATGATGCCCTTATCCGCGTACTCGCCGAGGAAGCGGCCGGCGTCATCGCGGCTGAGGCCGAAAGTCGTTTGGGTCAAGTCGTTGGTACCAAAGGAAAAAAACTCCGCGCTTTGGCCGATCTCGCCCGCCATGAGACAGGCGCGGGGAAGCTCGACCATGGTGCCGACCGAGTAGGTCAGCCGCGTACCGCGCTCTTTCTCCACCGCGCGGGCGATGGCATCGATATGGGCCTTGATCAGGTCGAGCTCGGCCTTGTCGGCGACCAGGGGCACCATGATCTCGGGCGTGACGCGGTCGTGCAGCGCTTCGCTTGCCTCGATCGAGGCCTCGAAGATGGCGCGAGCCTGCATCTCGGCGATCTCAGGAAAGCTCACCAGCAGCCGCGCGCCGCGATGGCCGAGCATCGGGTTGAATTCGCTCAGGGCGGCGATACGGCGCTTCAGCCGCGACACGCTCACGCCTATGTCGGCGGCAACCTCGCCGATGGCGTCCGGGGTGTGCGGCAAGAACTCATGCAGCGGCGGATCGAGCAGGCGGATCGTCACGGGAAGCCCCGCCATGATCTCGAACAGCTCTACGAAGTCTTGGCGCTGAGCGGGAAGCAGCTTAGCGAGCGCCTTCTGCCGCCCCTCGCTATCCTCGGCGAGGATCATCTCGCGCATGGCGAGGATGCGGCCCTCCTCGAAGAACATGTGCTCGGTGCGGCAAAGCCCGATGCCCTCGGCGCCGAAGGCCCGCGCCTGGCGTGCGTCATCGGGCGTGTCGGCATTGGCGCGCACACCCATGCGCCGGAAGGCGTCGCTCCAGCCCATCAGGGTGACGAAATCTTCCGATAGCTCCGCTTCGCGCATCGGTACGCGGCCTTTGATGATCTGGCCGCTGGAACCGTCGATGGTGACGATGTCGCCCTTATGGAGAAGAACGTCGCCTGCGCGCAGCGTCTCGCGCTCGAGATCGATCTGAATGGCGGTCGCGCCGCAAACGCATGGGCGTCCCATGCCGCGCGCCACCACCGCCGCATGGCTCGTCATGCCGCCGCGCGTGGTGAGAATACCGACTGCGGCATGCATGCCTTGCACGTCCTCCGGCGATGTCTCGATGCGCGCGAGAATCACGGTATGACCTTGCGCCTTGAGATGCACCGCTTCGTCGGCGTCGAAGACAAGTTCACCAGACGCAGCGCCCGGCGATGCGGCAAGGCCCTTGCCGATGACCGTGCGCTCTGCTTTCGGATCGATGGTCGGGTGCAGCAGCTGATCGACCTGGCCTGCGTTGATGCGCGCGACTGCTTCCTCGCGCGCGATCAGCCCATCGCGGGCCATGTCGATGGAGATCTTCAACGCTGCTTGCGTGGTGCGTTTGCCGCTGCGCGATTGCAGGATCCAGAGTTTGCCCTCTTGAATCGTGAATTCGATGTCCTGCGTGTCGCGGAAATGCGCTTCGAGCCTTGCACACACCGCTCTCAGCTCGGCAAAGACCTCCGGCATCAACGCCTCGAGCGACGGCCTGCTGTCTCCGGACGCGCTCCGCGCATGCTCGGTGAGGGATTGCGGCGTGCGCAGGCCAGCCACGACGTCCTCACCCTGAGCATTGACCAGGAACTCGCCATAGAGCTCATTGACGCCGGTCGAAGGATTGCGAGTGAAGATGACGCCGGTCGCGCTGTGATCGCCGCGATTGCCGAACACCATCGCTTGAATGGTGACGGCCGTACCCCAATCGTCGGGAATGTCGTGCAGGCGGCGGTAAGCGATGGCGCGGGCATTCTGCCAGGAGCCGAACACCGCGGAGATCGCACCCCAAAGCTGATCGTGCAGATCCTGCGGGAAGGGCTCGCCGAGTTCGGTCGCGACCAGAATCTTGAAGCGACCGATGACTTCGAGCCACTGATCCGCGTCAAGATCCGTGTCGAGCTCCAAGCCATTGAGACCTTTGAAATTCTCCAGGATCTCCTCGAAGAGATCATGGTCGAGGCCGAGCACAACGTCGGCATACATCTGGATGAAGCGGCGATAGGTGTCGTAGGCGAAGCGGCG